>CAJOLO010000217.1 GCA_905235345.1 uncultured Lachnospiraceae bacterium | reverse complement strand
TTGACAAGAAAGCTGACGGCAGGAAGATTGACCGAAAGGGGGATATGTCATGAAGGATTTTCACAAATTATCCAAAGCGACCGGTAAGCTTTATCCGGCTATGTTTCTTGCGGCAGTATTGTGTATGCTGATCAATACTGTGTATCTATGTATAGATAGCACAGGGATTAAAGTGGGTCAAAGTATTGAACAGACGATCACGACATCTGTTAATGAGGAAAAGGCAAAGAACACAGATCAAAGTTATACTCTGCCGGAACAGGGACTTGACCTTTCGGAAGCGATACGTGATAAGGGAAGAGATTTATTAGGATTTATATCTGCAATGGCGGGAATTATATTCTTGCTGGTTATTCGTGAGATATCAATGAATGATAGAAGAACGAGAGAGTTTGAACTGACATTACCGGTGAAAAAGTCTGCGTTAGTAATGCATGAATATTGGTTCTTTTTCATATTGATCACAAGCATGACGTTGTTGCAGGGCGTCATCCTGGCCGTGTTTCAGAAACATTATAATGATGTATGGGTCAGGATGTCAGGGATAAAAGCACCGGAAGGCTTTAACAGTATCCCGACAGAAAAGTTATATATATATATTGCGTTTTACACTGTTAGTTTACTTATGGGATTTACATGGATTTATCTGGGTATGACGATATGCAGGAATTCTTTACTTGGTGGAGTTATTTCAATCGGTACATGGGTGGGAAGTATATTAATATATGCTGACTCCGGATATCAAATAGTATACATATTAATGGATGCATTTGTAGAAAGCTGCCCGGGTTCAGCTAATTCCGCCGGTAACGTAGTGTCATACAGTGATCATGCTTTTGAATTATGGAATAGTAAATGTTTTTTTATAGATAATTTCATTGAAAGTATTTTATCTGTATGTAGTAGATTTGATTATATAGGAGATCTTATTGAAGCTGATACATCAATTAATGGTGTTGTGGGCGGTTATCAGGATGTTTATGACTTTGTTCCATACAATATTACTTTGGCAAAGTATATGGTAATTCTTTGTACTATATTGGTTATAGGTATTGTCCTTATAGGGCTCGCTGCAAGAAAAAGACAGTTATCCGACGGCGGACGTTTCTCCTATTTTGCCATTGCGGATTATCTGTTTGCATTGTTTTGCGGAGGAATATGGTTGACGTTCCTTAATGAGTTCATTTTATTGGATATTGATGTAGTGTTTAATATATTATCCACAATAACGGTCATTGTATTAATTGCACTTATTATTCATCCGATAAAGATTGGTAAAAGTGTGAATTATAATACGAAACAGGGAATAACGGCTAAGATATTTTCGAGAGATAAAGAGAAGAAGAGTAAGAAATGCTCCGATATGGGACAGCAGATTGCGAAGCTTATTTATTATGATGGAATACGCTGTGTGTTGTTTCTTGCTATTGGTATAATAATTGTATATGCATTAATTGAGAAGAGTACTTATTACCGTAATATTACATTGGGATTTGATTTTGATATAGAACAGGATATTCAACTGTCACGATCAATAATATTGATGCATCTTGGGGATTTATCCAATTCAATTATTTATAATTTCCAGGGGGAGATATTATGTGTTGTAATTATAGTATTGATAATCTCCAAATTGTCGGGCTATTGGTTAGAAAGAAAATCTTCTGCAAGAGACTTTTTTAATACTATACCGATAAAAAGAGGTGTGAAATCCGGTTTTTCGATAGTCAGGGATCTGATAATTACAATTATACCGATTGTTATAGCGGGAGTTATGATATTTCATCAGGCAGAAAATGTATTGGCAGACATGGAAATCAATATGGAATGGCTTTCCAAGTCGATTATGGGAATGGTAATCGCAGATATCGGATATGCAGTCATGATAGTGGGACTGATGCACTTGATAGAAGAAATGTTTCCTAATGGTGTGGTGCGACTTATTGGTTTTCTGGGATTTGTCATGATGACGGCATATAGCCTTAATAGTTTTGAAACTTTATATAACAAGGTTCCAATGTCGGAGTATGCGTATGAGGTGCTTACACTGAAACTGCCGGGCAGCTATCATTTCTTTGTTAATTCCTTATTCGGTACTTCGGCAGGAGATTTTTTAAAAGATGTTCAGGTCTTGTATAAAGGAGAAGTGTTTGCTTATGGGGATTTGTTGACTGGAAATTCATTGGATTATTACACACTTGGCAAATTATATTCTTTTTCCAATCCGTCTTCATATATCAGCTATACTATTTTCTATATTGTTGCAGGTGTGATTTTACTTGCACTTGCATACAGATGGGCTAAGAGGAAAGATGGCAGTATGAACATACTATATTTTGATTTTCAAAAGTATCTGGTTGTGGCAGTATTTTCTTTGAATCTGTTCTGTATTTTACAACCTTTTGTTGTGGCATTGTGGCACAGATTAATTATACTCGCAGCGTGTATATTAGTATTTGCACTATTGATATATTTGATGACACCGCGGAAGAATAAAAAAATTGTAGTTTAAACAAACTTATCTCAGGCGGGGTTCAATCCCCGTCTGAGCTATACGCTCCGCGAGGATGCACACGGATCTGCAGAGGAAGACCACTAAAGCGGTCGCAAATCCGAAAAAACTGATTATTGAATTGCATGCTTAAGAAAGTGCATACGAAAAGACTTATTTTGATAAATTTTAAATAAAATGTCTTTGCAGTATATTCCTTTATATGTTATACTGGAATAGTTGCGATAAGACGATTACCGAGACTTCTGAAGTGACGACAGAAACTGCCATCAGTTCAGTTGTTTCGGTGTCTTCATTGCATCACTATATTATATTCAAAAGGAGAATATGTACAAGACATTCGAAATGGATCTTGCCGGCAGAAAGTTAAGAGTTGATGTCGGAAGAGTTGCAGCACAGGCTAACGGTGCGGCATTTATGCACTATGGAGATACGGTTGTATTATCTACCGCAACAGCTTCTGAGAAACCAAGAGAGGGAATAGATTTCTTCCCATTATCTGTAGAATATGAAGAAAAGCTTTATTCTGTAGGAAAGATACCGGGAGGCTTTAATAAGAGAGAGGGTAAAGCAAGTGAGAATGCGATTCTTACATCCCGCGTAATCGATCGTCCTATGCGTCCATTGTTCCCGAAGGATTATCGTAATGATGTTACCCTTAACAACTTAGTTATGTCAGTTGATCCGGAATGTTCACCTGAGCTTACCGCAATGCTCGGATCTGCTATTGCCACAGCTATTTCAGATATTCCGTTTGACGGACCATGTGCAACAACACAGGTAGGACTTATTGACGGTGAGTTTGTATTTAATCCCAACGAGGCACAGAATGCTGTATCTGACTTAAAATTGACAGTTGCTTCAACGGCAGAGAAAGTAATCATGATTGAGGCAGGTGCCAATGAGGTGCCTGAGGATAAGATGATCGAGGCTATATATGCAGCCCATGCAATCAATCAGGAGGTTATTGCGTTTATCAACAAGATAGTTGCAGAATGCGGTAAACCTAAGCATTCATATACCAGCTGTGCTGTACCTGAGGAGTTGTTTGCAGCAATCAAGGAGATAGTTCCTCCCGAAGAGATGGAGAAGGCAGTATTCACTGATGAGAAGCAGGTCAGAGAGGAGAATATCCGTCAGATAACCGAGAGATTAGAAGAGGAATTTGCCGATAATGAAGAGTGGCTTGCAGTTCTTGGCGAGGCAATCTACCAGTATCAGAAGAAAACTGTCCGCAAGATGATTCTTAAGGATCACAAGCGTCCTGACGGAAGAGCTATTTCACAGATTCGTCCTCTTGCTGCAGAGGTTGATATCATTCCGCGTGTTCATGGTTCTGCAATGTTTACCCGTGGACAGACTCAGATATGTAATGTTACAACACTTGCTCCTTTATCAGAGGCACAGAAGATTGATGGACTTAATCTGTTAGAGACTAATAAGAGATATATGCATCAATACAATTTCCCTTCATATTCTGTAGGTGAGACTAAGCCTTCAAGAGGACCGGGACGTCGAGAGATCGGTCATGGTGCTTTGGCAGAGCGTGCACTTATACCAGTTCTTCCTAGTGAAGAGGAATTCCCTTATGCAATCCGTTCTGTATCAGAGACATTTGAGTCTAACGGTTCTACATCAATGGGTTCTACATGTGCATCATGTATGTCGCTTATGGCAGCAGGTGTACCTATTAAGAAGATGGTGGCAGGTATCTCATGTGGTCTTGTAACCGGAGATACTGATGATGATTATATTGTACTTACAGATATCCAGGGACTTGAGGATTTCTTCGGAGATATGGACTTCAAGGTAACGGGTACACATGATGGTATAACAGCTATTCAGATGGATATTAAGATTCATGGTCTTACAAGACCTATTGTTGAGGAAGCAATCCGTCGTACGAGAGAAGCAAGACTTTACATTATGGATGAGGTTATGTCTAAGGCGATTGATAAGCCAAGGGAGACTGTCGGTGCTCTTGCTCCTAAGATTGCCCAGCTTAAGAT
>CAJOLO010000216.1 GCA_905235345.1 uncultured Lachnospiraceae bacterium | reverse complement strand
TGCTCTCCTTAATATATTTCTGAATAAAAAGATATCTTTTTGTATCCTCATTCTTCTTCAAGGGAATCAACGCATACGCCATCAACAGATCCTTGTTCCGCTTTGCCTCAATCTCTTTCTCAGTCTTTTCCTTATCAAGCTTTCCGTTTACGGCATCTGCATACTTTCTTGCCCTGGTATGCTTCGCACCATCGGAAATATACTTAGCCGCCTGATAAAGCATATCAAAATGTTTCCCGCCTAATGTTTTATACACCTCGTTGAACCAATTAAGATCAAATGCTCCCGCACTCAGCTCGTCTATGGAAATCGGCGTGTATTTTGCGATCATGGCTGTTCTCTTATCATCAAAGGTTTCATTCATATGTGCCATGAAATAATAGCAGCCCGAAGTAAAGCCTTCCCAACCGAGATAATCCCCAACTATACCCATCCATTCCGGAGAATAGAGTGCGGCCTCCACCAGACGTTTTTCATCTATATCAGTGTTCTTTATTCTTTTTCGCAATGCCCCGGCATCATCGTCTTCATCCGGTACGCAGGCCATTAAAAGATGTGAAAGGCTCTCCTTCTTACTGGCATCTTTTTGCTTGTAATACCCGCTGTCAAACCACTTTGACCGTTCTAATGTTTCCTTCCCCAGTGCGGATAAAATTCTCACAAAGTAATCAACTCCATACACTCTCCGCAAGGCAAATATATCTTTCGAGAATACAGTTGGCGTATCTCCTCTCACAAGCTCCACATCCATTATGGTCCTGACCAGAGTCTCATACACCTCATTTACCAATACCGTAAGGCTGCTATCATCGGGATGAAAGGATTCCTCATAAGCTGCATTTCCGTAAAGTTTCCTGATCATCTCATTTCTTTTTCTCTGCCGCCATATTCCCTCTGACTGTCTGGTCGCTACGGCTTTCTTATTTTCCCTTATATATTTTATAAGTTCACTGATATTGTTTAATGTCTCTCTAAGACTTACTGCATTTGCATTCATCAGCATGGAATACATAAAATCCTTACTTATCATTCCCATATCACAGGCCCTGAGCCATGTACAGGCATCCGGCAGCCCGAGCTTCATCAATCCTCCGATATAATAGGGAGAGTATTCATCTGCTACAAATCCAACCTTATTCATCAGTCCGTAGTATATTGGAAACAGATATTCGAAATCCTCATCTGTATCAGAAAGCGGGAAGAAGAAATACTGAAGCTGCAGGTGTGTTAATATGGATCGTTCATATTCCGTCCCGCCAAGGTACCTCTTCTCGCTCCACTTATAAACAAGCTTACCGGTGTTTACGATCATCCATTCTGACACGGCTGCTGACATATGATGCAGAGTCCTGATATCCCTGTGTTTTTCCTCCAGATAGATCAATATCTGATTGATCTGGTTCTCATATTTCAGTTCCGGAGCATGATTCATTTCCTCTCCCAACAGTTCGGCAACAGTATCAGCAAAATATGCCTGATAGCCTTTATTGGGATCCTTCGAGGAATTCATCCATATCTTAAGCTTAAGAACCGCCTTATAATCATGAAGATTCTTTTCATAGAAATCATCCCAAAGATCGGAAAATGCAAACACACGCTCTCCGGATTCATTGTTATAATATCCGATAGAATTGGCCAGCATATTCATGATACTTCCATTCCAATTAGGATACTCCAGCTCCTTATTGTCCTCTATCAGATCATCAAGCTTCTTAAGTACGGCAAGCTCTTCCGATAACCGCTCCAGTTTTTTCAATTTGCCGCTCAGTTTCTTTAAAGGTCCCTTATCATTTTGGGCAATCACTGAATCAGGGAACATATCGGCAATAAGTTTTCTCCCCTCTTCGATATATTCCTGATCATATGCGGGCTCATAGCTGCAGTTGACATCATAGATACCATATCCGTTATCTGCCGAGAGATTCTCCTTTGTCTCTTCAAGGATCTCCTTTATAAGAATTTCTTCCTTTGTAGTAGGCTTTTCCATATTTTTTACATATGTACACATTTCATCGAAATACTTCTTTTTGGAAGGATTCTGTTTCATCCGGAGTACAAAATCCAATCCCGCCGTTCTCTTCTCGACTTTCTTATCCGCAAGAAGCCTTTCCACAAGTGCAAGCTTATCCTCATCCTTCAGATCATCAAGCAGATCGATCACATGCTCACGCACATCCGCTTTCTTATATTTTAACATCTCTTCAAGCAGGCTGTAACATTCATCCGGAAGCTTCTTTGATCTTAATATCCTGTATGCCCACTCCCTGGTCTGTGACTCCGCATCTGCCACTGCCAAAGTAAGCGCCTCCCACTGCTTCTTTGTCTGTGGCTCTATCAGTAGAAACAGTAATACCTGGCATCTGTCGTAATTAAACGAACCCTCTCCAACCAGACTTAAATTCTCCACAACCTCATCGATAAGTTCATTATCCTTAAGAGCACTGGCGCATATCGCCATTCTTAATAAAAGTGCAGACTTCGAAAGTTCCTCTTTATTCCACAGGAAAATGCACGGATCGAATTCCACCTTTCTCTTTTGAAGCCTCAGGAGCATCTCTTTCATAATATCATAGTAAAGCCTGCATTCCTCTTCATCCGCAAAGTATTTATCTGCATCGGCATATACCCGACGTCCGTCCTTAAGTCTTTCGTCAAGACCGTCCGATGCAAGTACGGAATACCGATTACCGCCATAATTCAGTTTCCACATATAATCATAGCTGTCGCCCATAAAGCTTCTCATGGCGAGAGCCATCACATCCTGTTCTTCGTTGAAGTATCTCACAACCGATTTGGCAATCTGATGTTCAGAAAACGGAAGATCCATCGTGTTCAGGTAATAAAGTGCCACCATTCTCTGGTGTCTGCTCCCTTTTATACAAAGCTCGATCACCTTGTTGGTAGCAATGCAGACATCTGTCGTTCCATAGCTCCAAAGAGCCAGATATAT
>CAJOLO010000215.1 GCA_905235345.1 uncultured Lachnospiraceae bacterium | reverse complement strand
GTTGCGGGTGTAGTCAGAGAATTTGTTTCTGATTATATTAATACAGAACAGGTTATCGAAATACCGATTGATTACGAAATCCAACCAAGAACTGTAGGTTTTGTGTACAATGAAAAGAATATTAATGATACAACCAGACGATTTATTAAGTTCTGTGCAGAAATAACTCCCGAACCCTGATTCACATTTATACCACTATCAATTTCTTCGGAGAGTTGGAAAGTCTCTCATATCCGTCCTTCTTCACAACAACAAGATCTTCTATTCTCACACCGAATTTCCCCGGCAGATATATTCCCGGTTCATCGGTTATCACCATATTCTCCTTAAGTATAACATGACATTTCGGAGAAAATCTTGGTTCCTCATGAATATATAAACCAACTCCATGTCCGAGACCATGTCCGAAGAAATCTCCATATCCCTTATCTGCTATATATCCTCTGGCAAGGTCATCAATATCACTGCATTTTACTCCTGCCATTATTCCCTCCATAGCACGAAGATTGGCGTCAAGCACTATCTGATAAACCTTCTTCATCTCGTCAGAAGGTTGACCGACGGCAACAGTTCTTGTCATATCAGAACAGTATCCTCTATATATACATCCGAAATCCATAGTAACAAAATCACCATTTTCAATAAGTCTGTCCGTGACCTGGGCATGAGGCATTGATGAATTGGCTCCGCTTGCCACAATGGTATCAAATGAAAGCTTGGATGCTCCCTGTTTCTTCATAAAATATTCCAGTTCAAGAGCAATCTCTCTCTCCGAAACTCCCGGTTTCAATATATCAAGAATATGTGTAAATGCTTCATCACCAATCTGTTCTGCTCTTCTTAACAGATTTAGCTCCCCTTCATCTTTTACCATGCGCGGTTCGTTAATAAGCTCACTTGCCACATCTAATTGACAGGTATCAAGTGCATCCTTTAATTTCAGATATCTTGACAGATTCATGGTATCCTCTATAGCAATCTTATATCCGCTGCCATGTGAACCTGTTGCAGTATAGGACAGGTCTTTATAAGAATCCCCACCATCATTGTCTGACTGCTTGCCATTAATCATATCACCTGACAGTACATACTTAACGGTTTCCACGTATGTTCTGTTTCCAAGCTTAATAAGCGGAATATCAGGGCATTCCTTTTCCACCTGCTCGTAATAACGGGAATCCGTTATTATACATACATTATTGGGCGTTCTGCTTTCCATGAAGATAACACATAATGCCTCTCCGCCTGTAAATCCCGTATAATAATAAAGATTCTCCGGACTGTCTATCAATGCAATATCATACTTTGTATCACCATTATTACCGGATAATAATTCTGTTAACTGTTTACGTCTTCTTATATACATAATATCACTAACTACTCTTTCATTTACTGATTTTAAAGTCTCCTGGTTACATAAGATTCTGGGTATATTCATAATCGCCCGGTTCTCATAGATTTCGAATGTTTTTCATTATAATTATGTATGACATCAAATCACCTTCTGAATATTATACAGTGCCTCATCAAGATCATTGGAATTGGCATCCACAATAATATCACAAGCCCTCTCGTACAAAGGTCTGCGTTCCTTCATCATTGTACATATCTTATCATATGGATTCGTACCTTGAAGCAACGGCCTTCCTGTATCATCCTTAACTCTGTCATATATTACCTGTGTGGCGGCATTAAGATATAATACTTTCCCAATATCTTTAAGTAATAAAGCATTCTCCCTTCGAAGCGGCATTCCTCCTCCCGTGGATAAAACTGTATTCGACAATTGGTTTCTAAGCTCCTTAAGCGTCTCTGTTTCTATTCTACGAAATTCATCTTCTCCTTTAACCGCGAATATCTCCGCAATACTCATACCGGCTCGTGCCTCAATAAACTCATCAGTGTCAACGAAATCCATATGTCTTACCTTTGCAAGTTCTTTACCAAACGTAGTCTTACCGCTTCCCATAAACCCGATCAATACAATATTATCCTTCTTATATACCTGTCGTTTCAATTCGACATACATATCCTCCACAATCTCATCGGGAACTTTTACATTATGCCATAACTCATAAGCAATCACTCCCTGATACAACAACATCTTAAGTGCATTGTATGCGATTCCCCCATGTGCTTTCACAAGCTTCATAAACATAGTCTCGGCAGGATTATAGATAAGGTCGATTCCCGTATCAATCTTTTCATAAAATGAAGGATCATCAATCACTACATCATTCACATTTGGAAAAAGCCCTATAGATGTAGCCTGAAAAACAATAAGATCATTCTCTGAAATCTTATTATATTCAGATAAAGATATAGGTACAACTCTATCATATTCAGTATATACACCCTTATTCGTTTCATTCAGGAAAGGATATTGTTCTGATTGTGATAATGCTCCTGACTTCACCAATCGGTTCATGTCTTCTGCAATCTTACCGGCCTTCCCAATTGTTCTGTTAACAAGATAAATCTTTCCTGCCCCTTCAATAAGACACATATATACTACAGCTTTAGATGCACCGCCGGCACCAAGAATAACAACCGTCTTTCCCGAAAGAGAGATACCATCTTCATGTATCTGTCTTCTAAGCCCCGGCATATCAGTATTATACCCGATATACCCATGCTTTCCGTCATCTCTTACCAATGTATTAACCGAGCCAATATTACGTGCTGCGTCATCAATATCTGCAAGATATTCCATAACAGCATTCTTATGCGGAACAGTGACATTCATACCAAGAATATTAAGCTCATAAGCACCATGTATTGCATCCTCCAGACCATCAGCCTCTACCTTCCACGGAACATATACTGAAGATATACCCATAGCCTCACTTAACCCATTATGTATAACCGGTGAAAGTGTATGTTCTACCGGATTACCTATAAGACCAATTGTTCTTGTTGATCCATTAATATCCATATCATTATAATCCTTTCAATAAACCTAATATAGTT
>CAJOLO010000214.1 GCA_905235345.1 uncultured Lachnospiraceae bacterium | reverse complement strand
CAGTAGTTTTCTTTATTTCTCCGTCATAGTTGAAATCACTGCTGTTTAAAGCTGTGTAACAAGATAATCTCAAAAATTTCAGATGTTTCTTCAACATAAGTTATACCTCCTGATTTTATAATTCACTTTCTTTTTTTCAATTCGTAAGGATTACCCTGCTTTGCATTAAATCCCTCCGGAAGATAGTCAGCCGGAATGTATTTCTTATAATCCAGATCCATAAAATAGTTGCAGAAGATAATCTCAACATAGATTATCGTATCCTTTCCATCGGTAAGTGCATAGACAAAACCCTGATAGGAATCCGCGTACATCGCGAGCAATTCATAGTCATCAAAGCCTGTCACACCGTAATAACCTATATAGTTAGTGGATTGATAATCCTTTAATCTACGAACCTCATTCTCATAATCTTTCTTGTCATATCTAACGGTAAGATAGCCAAGAAACTGTGCATCCCAAGGGTCATAATATACCATCTTATAATCATCAACATTCATATTATCTGTAATCATGTCAGGCCATATGGTTTCGTCCATACCCCATTTGCTGCGATAAGCCTCTTCCGCCTGTTCGCCTGTATGATATTTAAGATAATCATTAACATTATCATGTACATCAGGTGTCGAAAATGCACCAAATATGATACAGATTGCTATTACTGCAATCTGAAACAACAGAGGGATAATAGAAGCAAGTATCGCGAATGGCATCAATGTATATAAAGTTTTCCTGTCCGGGCCATAGTGTTTAACTTCTTTTCTCATCTTTGCTTTTTTTATTATATTTCCTTTAGGGCTTCCCGCGATAAATATCTTCCGTTCGCGTATCCATACATATATGTCTGTAAAAAACATTATTATAAAAATGATTATCGCGACATATAATACGACCCTGTTCTTCCTAATCTGAAGAAATCCGTACTCAAGGCTTTCAAACCAATCACATGCCAATTGTTGTATTACCAGAATAAATGCAGGTAATGCCGCTATACTCTTAAGGGATGGCTTTCTTATGCAAAGTCCGCATATAATATGCCCCCAAAGAAGTGATTCAGCCGAAATAAGATAATTAAAATACAAGCCGTCTTTTATGAACGGAAATATGCATAGAAGCAAGCCTGCCAGATAGACTCCGCCTGTAAAATACATTCTTGAATCATAAATAGTTTTTCTTGACATAGGAAGAGTCAGTATCAGTCTGTTGTCGCCATTTCTGCCTGCAGAATGTATGTCGGTTGTTATATCTCCGTATAGTGAGAGTGACATGGCATTTATGGTATATATAAATGAGATTAGGATGTATCCGTTTATCTTTAAAAATGGTATAAATATAAGCCATAATATAAGGAATACTGTCCATACTTCCCAGGACTTGCTCATATATGTAAGGCACTTTTTCATTGATTTAGCTCCTTTCTGCTGCTCGATTGCTCAGACATAACTCATATATATGGATTTTGTGTAGAATTTTTTGGCTCCTTGTTCTCATTTTCATATATGAGTATATCCTCGATGATAGCTCGTCTTACCTTAACATCGTTTCTTCCTTCAAAAAATTCCGCACACCCGGTAAGTCCGATATATCCAAACTCATTCTCTTTAATACCTATCATTTTTTCTTTGATTTCCGGGGTCATGTTCTCTCTTGACACCTGTATAACTCCGTAGTGAAGCAACAGTTCGTCTTTCTCCTCCGTAAGCACTACACTTCCGTCTGATACCAGCACCACGTAATCTGCAATTTTATCAAGGTCGCTGGTAATATGGGTTGAGAAAAGGACTGTGCGCTCCTCATTCTCCATCATGAATTCCTGAATCATTTCCATAAGCTCAGCCCGTGCTGCCGGATCCATTCCGGCTGTGGGTTCATCAAGAATAAGCACCTCGGGATCTCTGGCAAATACCATAGAGAGCATGAACTTCATCTGCATACCCTTTGAATATTGTCCCACACGCTTGCGTTTATCAAGTCCGAACCTATCCATATATGATTCCCATTTGTCCATATCAAAATCATTGTAAAAGGGTGCCAACATCCTGGCGATTTTCACTGCATTATATGCCGGAGGATAGAACAGGCTGTCATATACCACGCCAATCTTTGCCTTTGCCTTCTCCGGTTCTGTTAAGAGATCGGTATCACCATACATTATGCTTCCCGATGCCGGTATATATATGTCTGTCAGTGAATTGATAAGGGTGGTCTTTCCGGCACCGTTTTTTCCGATAAGTCCTGCTACAACACCCTTGGGTATCTCAAGGTTGATATCCGTTAAATTAAAACCGTTCAATTTTACATTCAAATCTTTAACCGTAATTGCGTTCTCCATTATTATTCTCCCTTGCCTTTTTTTATTTCTACAATCCAGTTCTTGTCAATCCTATAATTTAACCGTAGTCAAATTCGATGATTGTGGCGGCTCAATCATTATACATATCAGTGATCTCTTCAATAAGTTCTTGCTTTGATATGTCTGATGTATCACAGAATACCTTCAGTTCACTAAGCCTCTCTCTGAGTTGGGTAAGTCTTATTTCTTTCTCCTTATCGGCATCAATGCTTGCAACAAAGACACCACGCCCCTGGATACTCACAAGCAGCCCTTCATTGCACATATCGTCGTAAGCACGTTTCACTGTTATTATTCCCACGCCTAATTCTTTCGCCATCTTGCGAATTGATGGCATCATATAGTTGGTTTCTAGCTCTCCGGACAGTATGATCTGCCTGATCTGGTTCTCAATCTGTTCGTATATCGGAGTCTGAGAGAGCTGGTCAATCATTATATTCATCGCATCACTCCATTATTAAGTCGTACCTGTTCTGACTGTTACTATACAATAGACACAGTTAAATGTCAATAAAAAATTTTCCGGATTATCTTAAGAGGTTGAAAATATATAAAGACATTCCATGGAAATAATGATATAATATACATCGTGTGCGTTGTGGTTTCGAGGAACACAA
>CAJOLO010000213.1 GCA_905235345.1 uncultured Lachnospiraceae bacterium | reverse complement strand
TAATCTGTATTCTGCCCTGGAAGTCATCATACGATAAGGTTCCTTAGTCTCCTTTGTAACAAGATCATCAATCAACACTCCTATGTATCCCTGTGATCTGTCTAGGACTATCTCTTCTTTTCCCTGTATCTTTCTGGCAGCATTAATTCCGGCCATAAGTCCCTGTGCTCCAGCTTCTTCATAACCGGAGCTTCCATTCATCTGACCTGCACTGAATAATCCTTCAATATCCTTGAATTCTAAAGTATGTTTCAACATCAGGGCACTTATACAATCATATTCGATTGCATATGCATTTCTCACAATCTTAGCATTTTCCAAGCCCGGAACACTTCTATACATCGCATATTGAACATCCTCAGGCAGAGATGAACTCATTCCACTGATATACATTTCATTAGTAAATTCACCCTCAGGTTCAATAAATACCTGATGTCTGTCCTTATCGGCAAATTTCATGACCTTGTCTTCAATCGATGGACAATATCTTGGTCCTGTACCCTCAATTACACCGGAGAAGAGCGGTGATCTGTCAATATTGGAACGTATGATCTCATGTGTTTTTTCATTAGTATATGTAAGCCAGCAGCTTATCTGTTCTCTTTCAATATCTTCTGCCTTATTGGTAAAAGAAAAAGGAGTGATATCCTCATCACCAAACTGTTCTTCCATCTTGGAAAAATCTATACTTTTCTTATCTATTCTTGCAGGGGTACCTGTCTTAAAACGTCTCACCGGAATCCCGTTATTCACCATGGAACCTGATAAAAATGTTGCTGCCGAAAGACCATTGGGACCTGTATAATTAACCACATCTCCATATATACATCTTGCATTCAGATACACGCCTGTACAAATTATAACAGCTTTGGCATAATATGTAGCTCCTGACTTGGTACGAACACCACGAACTATTTTCTTCCTATTAGAATCATTACTATCTTCAGATACATCATTATTAATAACATTATCTTTAGTTATGTCATTATTGATATCTGCATAATCAAGTAATAATTCCGAAACCTCTGCCTGTCGAAGAGTCAGATGATCGGTATTTTGCATAGTCATCCTCATCTGTTTCGTATATTCAATCTTATCCGCCTGTGCACGCAGTGAATGAACAGCCGGTCCCTTAGAACGATTAAGCATCTTAGACTGAATATAAGTCTTATCGATATTCTTACCCATCTCTCCACCAAGAGCATCAATCTCACGAACAAGATGACCCTTTGATGAACCACCGATATTCGGATTACATGGCATCATTGCAACACTGTCCATGCTTACCGTGAAGACAATTGTCTCTATTCCCATTCTTGCCAGAGCAAGAGCTGCTTCACATCCGGCATGACCTGCACCTATTACTATAGCATCATATGTTTCTTCTAAATTATTCATTACCCGATTTCCTTTTCACTGAAAATTATAACAAAAATTATCTTACTACCAATTTTATTACACTTCAACACTATTTTTTATTCTTCACACAATACGCAATAGAATTACTATTCACATTCTTACAAACTCTTACTTACCCATACAGAATTCTCTAAAAATCGTATCCACCAGATCATCCTCAACGGATTCTCCAATAATATATCCCAACTGTTCGTAGGCTGACATCAGATCTATTGTATAGAAATCCTCCGGCATTCCGGCTTCAATACTTGCAATTGCCATCTCAATAGATGAAAGTGCATTCTCCAATGCCTGCTTATGTCTTGCATTCGTAATATAGATTTCATCATTATAAGATAGCTTACCCTTAAAAAACATACGATTAAGTTCATCATATAATTCTTCAAAACCGTATTGTTCCTTTGCACTGATTTCTATTATCTTATTATCAAGATATTTTCTGATATCTTCCTCATTTATCACATTTTTAAGGTCTGATTTATTAGATAAAATGATTACCTGACGATCTTTAATCTTTTCCATGATCTGAATATCATTATCATCAATAGGAACAGATGAATCAATTATATAAAGTATCAGATCTGCCTGTTCCATTGCAAGTATTGATTTGTCGACACCTATCTTTTCCACCACATCCTCTGTATCACGGATTCCGGCAGTGTCCACGATATTCAAAGGAATTCCGTTGATTGAAATGAATTCCTCTAAGGTATCTCTGGTTGTTCCCGCCACATCCGTTACAATGGCGCGATCCTTTCCTGTAAGCACATTCAATATTGAAGATTTACCGGCATTGGGTTTTCCCAATATTACAGTCTGAATTCCCTCTTTCATCATTTTACCGTTATCAGCGGTTTTAATTAAATGACTTATCTCCTGTTTCTTATCTTGTAGTATATCAGATAACTCCTCCTGAAATCCGTCTAAGCTGTAATGCTCCGGATCATCCAACGCCGATTCGATAAATGCGATATTATGAATAAGATCCGTTCTGATAGATATTATCTTATTCTTCAGATCTCCCTTTAACTGAGAAAGAGCTGTCTTTGCAGCAATCTCACTCTTTGCAGAAATCAGGTCCATAACCGATTCTGCCTGCGAAAGATCAATTCTTCCATTGAGAAATGCACGCTCAGTAAATTCACCCGGTCTTGCAAGACGTACTTTCGGATGAATATTTTCTTTATCTGATCTTCTATTATTTTTTGAAGATATATTATCAAGGTTAGTAAGTACATGCAGAATGTCTTTCATAATCTGCATTCCTCCATGACAATCTATTTCTACAACATCTTCCTTCGTATATGTGGAAGGTGCTTTCATAACCAGGACAATTACTTCATCAATTATTGAATTATCCGCCGGATTGATTACATTACCGTAAGCAGCCGTATAAGAATCAAGATTTCTGACTTCTTTTCCTTTTTTCTTAGGAATGAATATAGAATCCATTAACTGCCTCATCTCCACTTACTCTGATAACCCCTATTCCACCCTGATTCATACCTGTTGCGATTGCTGCAATCGTATCGTATAAACCTGTCATAAACATTCACCTTCCTATTTATCATTAATATATAATTGCGAAATTCCTTAATATTGTATATTGGATTGTACATATTTTACAGATTCCATAAACAGGTGCTTTGGAGCCGCCGGTACTTATGCACCGTACTTTGGTGCATTATGTACCGCTGCGTGCGACAAGCAGCGAAAGCGTGCCTGTGATGGAACTGTATAATATGTACAATCTTTAAAATATAAACAAGAGTTTCTCAATTACCTATTATTCATTAATAATATAGCCACAGGATAAAAAATCATCCTGTGGCATTAATATACATTTATAAAAATACCTATTATTTTTTCAGATAGATTACAACCTTACG
>CAJOLO010000212.1 GCA_905235345.1 uncultured Lachnospiraceae bacterium | reverse complement strand
CACAGGATACAGAAGAGATAATTGCATCACCAATCAAGTGGAGAATACTTGATATTGATGATTCGGGCAATGCCTTTCTTCTTGCGGATGAGGTACTGGACTATAAGCCGTATAATACAAAGGATAATCAATGCACATGGGAGACCTGTACGCTTCGTGACTGGCTTAACGGAACGGAAGATTATGCAAACGATGAAACTGCATTCATCAAAGCTGCATTCACGGATGAAGAGAGAAATGCAATCATAGAAACTACAGTGGTTAATGATAATCCCCCTTTCGCTAATACGGGAGGCAATAACACTACGGATAAAGTGTATCTGCTATCTGTTGCAGAGGTGTCAAATACTGACTATGGCTTTGATGAAACGTTTGAAAGAGATATCATTTATGCAGAAACTTATGATGCAATAAGAGCAAGAACAAGACAGGCAAAGGCTACGGATTATGCAGTGCTTAACGGAGCAAACTGCGGTGCAGATCGAAGCTGTTTATGGTCGCTGCGCTCGCCCAGTCTTGGAGATGGTACTACTTCTGCAGCCTGTGTGGGTAGCGATGGCAATGGCAACGTCGATAGTATAGTTAATGAGGGTTATTATGCTGTACGTCCTGCCTTGCATGTCAATCTATCGTATGTTTCGGATGCGGGGACAGTGACTTCTGAGGGGAACGTAACAGCAGGAACGAATAGAAATAATGGTGATTATTCAGTGCCTTCAATTTCTGACAGTGTTACCACATGGGACTGTGTATATTTTGGTAAATATAGACAGGAGGCTTTTTTTAAGGAAAAACAACCTATAGAATGGAGGGTGCTTTCGGTAAACGGTAATGATGCATTTGTTGTGTCTGATAAGGTACTGGATTCTAAGTCTTATAATGAGAAGGGGACAGGAAAAACTGATAGTATTAGTGATTACGATTGTACATGGGAGACCTGTACGCTTCGTGACTGGCTTAACGGAACGGAAGATTATGCGAGCGATGAAACTGCATTCATCAAAACAGCATTCACGGATGAAGAGAGAAATGCAATCATAGAAACTACAGTGGTCAATGATAATAACCCTTTCACTAATACGGAAGGCGGTAACAATACAAAGGATAAGATATATCTGTTATCCATAGAGGAAATAACGAACGCTTCTTATGGATTTGGTGAGACGTTTGGGAATGATGCCGAGTTTAGAGAGGTGAAGCCAGAAAGTCAGGCAAAGATGACGGACTATATAAGCCTTATCTACGGTGGTAATTCAGACAGCAACTGTGTCTGGTGGCTGCGCTCACCCGGTGGTAATAGTGGCGAAGCGGCAAGCATAGATGGAGAAGGTTGGGGCTACAATTATGCTTATGTCGGCAATCATCCCGGTGTGCGTCCCTGTGCGTCCCGCTTTGCATGTTGATCTGTCATCTTCATATGTTAAGGCTGCTGGTACTGTATCGACGGAAAGCAAACTTACTGATGAAAATATAGGATCACAGAATGAAGCAGATGAGGTCATTGCGTTGATATCGGCAATCGGAACAGTTAAAAAGGACAGTAAGACAGCAATTGATTCTGCAAGAAATGCTTATAATGCATTGCCGGAATCTGTTAAAGATAATGTGACAAATTATAGTGTGCTGCAGGAGGCTGAATCAAAGTATGCGGAACTTATAAAGGATGATGGCGGTAATACAACAGGCGGTAGTACGGAGACTACCTCTGGAACGACAGATACGGGAGGTGCAGGAAGTTCAGTAGAAGCCGGAACGGCAGTAATCCCAACAGCCCCTGGAATAACAGAAAGTGTAACCGGCCCAGCAGGAAGCGGAAGTACGGAAGGTTCAGGAAGTGCAACCGGGAAAGCTGGAAATGGAAGTACGACAGAATCCGGAGCGATTGAAAGTCCTGCAGCTACATCAGATGTTTCTAATGAAGGGCAGGCAGCGGTATCATCAAAGCTGGAGAGCACGATTACTTCAAAATCCTTCAAAAAGACTTTGGGCTGCAAGGCATTCTCGGTTGCTGCAAAGACTAATAGTGACGGAATACTTGAATATGCAAGTGATAATAATAAAGTTGCCACAATCTCAAAAGATGGAAAGATTAAGATAAAGGGATGTGGTAAGGCTAATATAACGATAACCTCACCTGAGACATCAAACTACACATCATCATCTAAAACAGTTACTGTTACTGTTTTACCGGGAAAGCTAAAGCTGAAAAAGATAAGTTCGCCAAAGAAATCGCAGATATATTTCAGCTGGTCGAAGATGCAGGGTGCCACAGAGTATCAGTACAATATCAGTGAAACAAAATCATTTAAGAAGGCAAGAGTGTATTCCGGGAAAGAAAACTATGTAAAAAAAGCAGCAAAAGAAGCGAGCAGAAAGACGTACTATGTGAGAGTCAGAGCTGTTACCCGGATAGACGGGAAAAAATATTATGGCAAATGGAGCACTGTGAAATCTGTTGAGATAAAATAAGTACCTTAAAAACTCTCGGTGTAAGACCGGGAGTTTTTGAGTAGTGTGCCTTGCGGCTCACGTTTTCTGTGTGTAAACTTTGAATGAAAACTTTGAATAATTATAGTGATAAGATATTAATGTTATCAATGAAACGGGAAGCTTTGATTAACGTGATTCAAATATTAAAGAAAGAGCACTGAGGATACATATGATGTTATATGAACAGGAAGATAATAATAAAACCATATTTTTGAAGGATGCCATTATAATGTGTGATAACATAGAAGATTTGAGGAATCAGATTCTTCCCATGATTAAGACACAGCAGGAACAATGGGCGATTAAAGTTAACGAAATTATTACTGATAATGGATATACGAAGAAGGGATTTGCAGATAAATGTGGTGTAAGCAGAGTAACCGTTGATAAGTGGTGTAAAGGTTCAATTCCAAAAAGCAGAGAGACCTTTTTGAGAATAGGAATGGCTGCACATTATGATATACCACGAATGAATCAATTATTGCAGCGCTACGGACAGTATCCGGGACTATATTCCAAGAGCCTTGAGGATTGTATATGTATATTTGTTTTAAATAATGATTACGGAGATGAGGCTGCGGAAAAGTATCAGTATATTCTTGACAGGATCAAAGGTAATATCATTAAAGAGAATATTGATGATCAGGAGAATGTTAACACTGATGATTTTAATGAACTTTTGCTTAAGGTTTCTGATGAGAATGAATTAGATGAATTTATTTATAATAACAGTGCGTTGTTTTCATATGCATATCATAGGTTTTACGCATATGTGAAGATGTGTATTGATGCTAATTATAAGGATTTTGCATCAAGCGTGTCTGATATGGCAGAAGGACAGGGCTGGTCATCGTCTTTGAAACAATGCGTTTCAGCGATACGTCAGAATAAATGGTATCCGACAAGAAACAAGATAATTTCATTAGGATTACACTTGAGCATGGACCACGATCAGGTAAATCAGATGTTAGAGCTTGCGCATATGGAACCTTTATGTGCCAAGAATATATTTGAAAGTGTTGTTATGTATATTTTGGAGGACGCAAGTATCAATAATATGTTGGATGTTGAAAGTGATGAGTTTGATCCGGATGAACTTTGCAGATATGCCAAACAGATTATGGAAGAAATGAAGATTCCGGAGATTGAAGCATTTATTTCAGAATTAGAGGAGATAGACGATGAGTGGTAAATTTAATAATCTTATTGTAATTGAGAATGGAAGACTCGATACATATCTGTTGGATGATAAAACCATATGGGAAGTGGGAAGGCCGGTTGCCGACAATCAGCCGGATATAGCATGTCATTCAAGTACAGTAAGCAGAAAGCATGGAAGATTTGAAAATATGGATGGCATATGGTTCTATCTTGACAATAATGGGAAGAATGGAACAGTGTATAATAACAGGCATATTGATGCAGGAAGGAATGGACGAATAAAGCCTGTGATGTTATCCGACGGTGATGTGCTTATATTCGGCGGAGGAGAGAGGGCGGCTATTAATTGCAGGACTATATGGTGTATGTTCTCTACACGATATTACAGTGAAGAGTGGAAGGTCATTGATACAAAAGGATATTCAAGAATTGATGTTACTGACGGAGACGAGGTTATCCGGAATGATAATCCTTCCAAAGGACTTGTGATGGGAAAGAATAGAGGCATTGTAATATATATGGGTGATATTTCCTATGTGGTTGGAGATGTCAAAGTTGCATGCAGTTGACGATCAATTATATCAGTAATTTACTTAATGATATTGATCCAGAATATAGATTCAAAAAGGAAATGCAGTATGAAATGTCACGGATTAATAATAAGTCATGGTGGAAATGTAAGAAGTAATAACGAAGATAATGCATATCTTAATGGCTTTTACAGGAAAAATGATAATGAATATTCATGGAAATATGAAATCGGATTCAGTGAGACTGTCATAAGTGCGGTGTTTGATGGTATGGGTGGAGAAGCAGAGGGTGAAGTAGCATCAAGAATTGCAGCGGAGACGTTGGATGTCATATATGACAGGTATTATGCCGGTAATGATGATATGGGAAAAGAAGATATTCTCTTTCCGAATATCATAGACGATTATGTCAGTATGTCAAGCAGAAGGATAGCTGAATATAATCTTAACAATAATATGGGGACTACTTTTGCTGCATTGTCATTTGAAAATGATACATTTAGCTTTTATAACATAGGTGATAGCAGAGGATATCTGTTTCGGTCGGGTGAGCTTGTGCAGATGACCAAGGATCATAATCTTGTAAGGAGAATGCTTAGTGAAGGTATTCTGACCAAAGAACAGGCGGAAAGACATCCTCATCGCAATGCACTTTATCAGTTCCTTGGGATGAAGGAAGATAATGAACTTGTAAAGACTGAGTGCTATAAGGAAGAACTCGTTCAAAGTGTTGCAGGTGATATATATCTGTTATGTACTGATGGATTGACAGAGATGGTTCCGGATAAGGATATATGCAATATATTATCGAAAGAACATAGCCTTGGAACGAAGGCGGAAAAGCTGATCAATCGCGCCAGAGAGGCCGGAGGCAGAGATAATATTACAATCATACTTATAGAAGTGACGGAATGAAACAGGACGCTCCCTGCCGATTGGCGAGAGCGTCCATTCCGGTTTTATAGTTCAGAACAGAATTCTACTTTTTCTCCTGCGAGAATCATATTGGTTGTTCGAACAGCACACATCTTTCCACACATAGAGCAGGTGTGTCTGTCTGCAGGCGGAACACTTTCAAAATATGTCTGCGCCTTTTCCCTGTCGAAGGAAACGTCAAATATCTTATCCCAGTCTACTACCTGTCTTGCCTCAGCCATGGCATTATCCTGATCTCTTGCATGAGGAACATTTTTGGCAATATCGGCTGCATGGGCGGCTATCTTGCTGGCAATGATACCCTCCTTGACGTCATTTACATCCGGAAGTCTTAAATGTTCCGCAGGAGTGACATAACATAGGAAATCTGCACCGTTTGCCGCTGCGATGGCTCCACCGATAGCGGAAGTTATATGGTCATAACCGGGGAATATATCTGTGACCAGAGGACCGAGTACATAGAATGGAGCATTGTGGCATATGCGTTTTTGAAGTGTCATGTTGGCTGCTATCTCATTCATTGCCATATGACCGGGTCCTTCGACCATCACCTGTACATTCTTATCCCATGCACGCTCAGTGAGATGGCCAAGCTCTATAAGCTCGGATATCTGTCCGGCATCGGTTGCATCGTCGATACATCCGGGACGAAGGGCATCTCCGAGACTTATGGTCACATCGTACTCATGCAGAATATCCAGGACTTCATCATAATACTCGAAGAAGGGATTCTCCTGATCAGTCATCATCATCCAGGCAAACAATAAAGAACCGCCTCTTGAAACAATATTCATCTTTCTGCCTTCACGACGGAATGCTTCGACGGAACGACGGTTTATGCCTGCGTGAATAGTCATGAAGTCAACGCCCTCCTCGGCATGGGCGCGTACTACCTTGAGAAAATCTTCTGCTGTGATATCTAACAGA
The DNA here is from genome assembly GCA_905235345.1 of uncultured Lachnospiraceae bacterium. Classification (GTDB taxonomy): domain Bacteria; phylum Bacillota; class Clostridia; order Lachnospirales; family Lachnospiraceae; genus CAG-590. Next base: position 1,372 of record CAJOLO010000212.1, on the reverse strand, counting down.
TCCTTTTCGAGATAGCCGATGGCATCATACATAGGCACTGTGCCTATCATTGCAGGGGACTTTTCGATAAGCTGTCTCCGGAAAGTATTGGTCTTACCGTAATTGGATAAGTCCATGATTGCTTCCGCACCGAATTGGTGTGCAAGATCTACCTTCTTCATTTCGGTTTCGTAGTTTTTCGCATCGCCGGATATGCCGAGGTTGACATTTATCTTGGTGCGCATTTTCGTTCCGATGCCTTCGGGGGAGATGGATTTGTGATTGACATTGCATGGAATCGCAACTTCGCCTTTTGCGACCAGTTCTCTTAATTCCTCGGGTTCTATGTATTCCTTCTTTGCAACAATTTCCATTTCAGGGGTGATGATTCCCTTCTTTGCTGCTTCCATCTGTGTATGATATGCTTTCATATTGTTCTCCTTTTATTTGCTTTAATTCAGGTAATTGCGAAACATAATAATATTGTGTATTGGGTTGTACATATTGTACAGATTCCATAAACAGGTGCTTTGGAGCCGCCGGTACTTATGCACCGTATTTTGGTGCATGTACCGCTGCGTGCGACAAGCAGCGAAAGCGTGCCTGTGATGGAACTGTATAATATGTACAATCCTGAAGATATAAACAAGAGTTTCGCAATCACCTGATGTTTAAATTGTTATATCTAATGCTCATTGTCTATCGCAAATCCATGATTCATTGGCCCGCTTCCCTTTCCGAGGTCGAGCATAGCTGCAAGCGCCCCCGAAATATAATTCTTTGCTCTTTCTACAGACTCCGGTATGTCATAGCCTTTTGCCAGATTCGAGGCAATAGCACTTGAAAGAGTACAGCCTGTGCCGTGAGTGTTGGGATTGTCAATTCGCCTGCCCATAAACCATTGTCTGCCATTCTGATAACATAGGAAATCATTGGCGTCGTTAAGCCTGTGCCCTCCCTTTAGCAGAACAGCACAGCCGTAAGTCTCATGAATCTTTTCGGCCGCCAATTCCATATCCTCTTTTGATGATATGGAAACTCCGGCTAACACCTCTGCCTCCGGAATGTTGGGCGTTATGATATCCGCAAGTGGAATGAGCGTATCTTTCAGTGTATTTACTGCGTCATCGCTGATAAGTTTAGAGCCGCTGGTGGCGACCATTACAGGGTCGAGGACTATGTTATTGGCATGATAAGATGTAAGCTTTTCAGCTATCTTATGAATAAGTCCGCCGGAGGAGACCATTCCGATCTTCACGCTGTCGGGGAAAATATCTGTAAAAATGCTGTCTAACTGTTCCCCTAGAAATTCGGGTGTTACTTCCATAATTCCGGTCACGCCTGTAGTATTCTGGGCAGTCAGGGCGGTTATGGCGCTCATGGCATACACACC
>CAJOLO010000211.1 GCA_905235345.1 uncultured Lachnospiraceae bacterium | reverse complement strand
GGTGCTTCTGCAATTACCAATCAGGATGATGCCTGGTGGTTTGAGACAACAGTTCCTGATGCAACATCTATTGCTGATGTAAAGGGTAAGAAGGTAGGCTACATGGATGGAACTGTATGGGAGTATCTGTGGGCAAAGGAGTTTGAGTCTGCAGGTCTTAGTAAGGACGATTTCGAGATGATTCCATTTTCCGCTAATTCAGAGATAATTACAGCATATGCTTCAGGAAATGTTGATGTGGCTGCAGGTCAGAACGAGGTATTGGCACAGCTTGAAGCTATTGATGGCAGAACAGTTCTTAATACTACCGGTGATATTGGTGCAACGTCTCAGGCTTATATTCTTGCTGATGAAACATTTATTAAAGAGAATTCAGATGTATTCGCAGGTTATCTTACCGCACTTCAGGAGGCAATTGACTATATTCAGACAGATAAGGAAGATGCAGCGAAGATCATTGCAGAATATCTGACACTTGAGCCGAAAGATGTGGAAAGTGCAATTGATACCTTTAAGCTTGATATCAAGCTGACTCAGGAGGATTATGATCATCTGCAGAATATTGTAGACTGGGCATCTGATAACGGCGTAATTGAGCCGATCAGTGTAGCCGATTATCTTGACGAAGAACCTATTAAGCAGGCATTTCCGGATAAGGTTACATATCAGAGATAGATTTAGTGTTTTCGGTATTTATTATCATTGTGAATAGGGGATAACAATGAAAGAAGAGATAGGAAATGAGATAGAGACCTGCGAGGTCAGAAAATTAATGTGGAAACTGGCAATTCCGAGTATCATTGCAGAGCTTGTCAATGTTATCTACAACATTGTCGACAGAGTGTTCCTTGGACATATAGGGGCTGAGGGAGCAGTGGCACTTGCCGGACTCGGAATTGTTGTTCCACTGATTACGTTACTTGATGCATTTATTTTCCTGGTCGGAAACGGTGGAGCACCTCTTGCTGCAATTTCCATGGGACAACGTGATAGTGAACGTACACAGAAGATTATAGGAAATTCATGGGTGATGTTGATTGTACTTGCCGTGATAGCAACCCTATTGCTGATGACCTGTGGAGACCCCTTGCTTAAGATGTTCGGTGCTGATGCTGATACTCTGCCTTATGCAAAAAAGTATCTGTCCATCTACACACTCGGAACGCCGGGGGTCGTAATGGCTTTGGGACTTAACCCGTTTCTTACCACACAAGGCGCTAACAGGATAAGTATGCGCAATGTTGCAATAGGAGCACTTCTTAATTGTATTCTGGATCCGCTGTTAATATATGGATTCCATATGGGGATTGCCGGAGCAGCAGTTGCAACAGTTGTAGGACAATATGTGACGGCGATACTTACCATTCGTTATCTGACAGGTGACAAAACCGGGATTAAACTTCATGTTGTGAAACCTGAATGGTCTGTTATAGGACAGATTCTGGCACTTGGATTATCGATTTTCTTTATCTACATAACAACCAGCCTGGTATCTTTAGTATTTTATCGACTGCTTAGGAGTTATGGAGATTACCGTTATATTACGGTTTTGTCTATTCTGGAAAGCATAAGTCAGATATTCATACGACTTATTCGCGGAACAGGGCAGGGTGCACAGCCGATATTGAGTTACAGTTTTGGTGCCGGTAATCTTGAAAGACTTAAGGAAACTACATCGGTGCTTGTGAAATCGACAGCTGCAATATCTATGGTGACGAATGGACTGGTAATGATATTTCCGCAAGTTTTTTTTCGGATATTCACCGATGATCCGGATATTATAGCATTGGGCTGTGATTGCCTGCGTGTATATATGTGGGGTCAGCTTTTTTTAGGAATCCAGTTTGGACTTCAGGAAATGTTTCGTGCGATTGGTTTTACGAAGATTTCCATGTTTGTTGCAACTGTGCGTAAGCTTGTACTGCTTATTCCTATGACATATATACTGACTCTGATATTCGGAGTGGGACCGAAGGGAGTCTTTATAGCTGAAGGAATATCGGATTTTACAGGTGTTGTAGTGACAATAATACTTTATGCGTCAGTCAGAAAACGTATAGGTATGAGGACCAGAAAGAATTATGAAGATAGACGACAGGCTGTTGTCTGTTGCGAAACTCATTAATATTGTATATTGGATTGTACATATTACACAGATTCCACAAACAGGTGCTTTGGAGCCGCCGGTACTTATGCACCGTATTTTGGTGCATTATGTACCGCTGCGTGCGACAAGCAGCGAAAGCGTGCCTGTGGTGGAACTGTATAATATGTACAATTCTGAAGATATAAATAAGAGTTTCGCAATTACCTAATATAAAAAATAAAAGTGAGGAGAAAGATGCAATGAGTGAAGTGACGGACAATTATGACAAAGAATTATATGAGGAGATTCGGTTAAAAAATGAACTTATGGTTGAGGGTATCAGCTTTGAACCGGATATATTTGAAGGACTGGAAATCGGTACAAAATATACGGAAGCGATTTATGCAATGTTTTCCACCGACCGGCAGATGCACACGGAGTATGTATTTCCGGCATGTATTCTGACACCTAAGGGAAAGTACAGGATTCAGGTAAGATGGATTCCGAATAGTCCTTATAAATTGCGTAAGGATGAAGATGGAAAATACAGAATATGGAAAGGGCATGATGTGGTATTAGATCCGGTTATATTCTCACCAAGATCCAAGTATTATGATTTGAAGACATCAGATGGAACATGGATGAGGACTATTGCCCAGGACGTAGGACATCGTAATATATTTATTCCATATAGTAATGAATGTGCGTTGAAGGATCAAGGTAAGGATTGCCTCTTCTGTAATATCAATGCAACCAGAGCAACCTATGCGGATAAGCAGGAGATTGACTGGAAGACAGCAGATCAGATTGCGGAAACCGTTAAGGTGGCTTATGCGGAAGGCTTTGACAAGCTGACTATCAGTGGCGGTTTTATTCCGGAACGTCGTGAGGTGGATTATTATGTAGATGTGGCAGAAGCAATTGTAGAGGCCACAGGACTGGAAGATTTTAACGGTACGGCATGTGTAGGCGCCCCGCTTGATTTTTCGGTTTTTGAAAAATATAAGGAGGCCGGATATTCTACCATCGCAACCAATCTGGAAATATGGAATGAAGGAATGTTCAATCTCATCTGCCCCGGAAAGAAGGATTATTGCGGTGGAAGACAGAATTGGCTGAATGCGCTGGATGAGGAGTTACAGGTGTTCGGGAAACATAAAGTTCGCTCTACATTCGTATCGGGAATAGAACCGAAACAGTCTTTGTTAGAGGGAATCGAGACACTTGTTGAAAAAGGAGTGATAGCGATTCCGAGTCAGTGGTATGTCAATGCCGGCTCTGCCTTGGAGGGAGCCAGAACACCGGAGCCTGACTGGCACTGGGAGGTTTTCGAGAAAACAGTAAGTATTTATCGGAAAAACGGTGTTACTTGGGAAGAGCTTCGTAACAGTACGGCAGAAGCGTTTACCGTTGTGCATGACCTGTTCCGTCTTTATGAGAACATTGATATTCCTCTGTAAAATTTAAAGAATGTATCAAACATTCATATTGCGGAATATATTTAAGCACTGCTTTTAGTATTTCTGCAGTTCAATGGAGAATTATAACTGATAATATGGTATTCTGCTTTGGATAGCATAAGGATTAATTGGAAACTGAAGCACCGGGCAGAAACCATAAGGCATCGTGGCCAAAAGGTAAGGCAAGGGTCTGCAACACCCTGATGTCCCGGTTCGAATCCGGGCGGTGCCTTGAATGATGCTCGGACGGATGTACAGCGGCAAGCACAATATGGCCTGACCGTCCATGGTTCTGAAAGACATCATTCTCTCATGTATGGACAATCTTTTTGTAAAAGAAGATTGTTGCCTGCGGGTGTGGGGTCCCCTCCCCACACCTTTTTTGATATTATAATCAATTTTTCCTAACTAAAGTAGTTTGAATCCATTGTATTTACTGTGTTTTTATGAGTGATATCGTTTTCATGAAAAGATAAAATACGTGGATGGTTTTAACTATAATCGAATGGTTTTAAGTGTAAAAGAGGAATCTCATGGGCGATTCTTCTTTTTTATTGAATACGTTTTCACATTCTTTCGTTGAATTTTCCACTTTGATAGCATATTTTATAACCAAGATGACGGATAAAAAGTAAAGTCGTCACAGCAGGCAGAATAACAGGTCTTATGGTGCTTCAAAGGGGATTGTCAAGCGACATAAGACGAAATAGAGAGGACGTCAGCAGATGCCCGGAAACAGTGATGATGAGGGGACTTTTGAAAGGAGCGATTATTATGAGCGAGAAGAATAACTTAATTGAAATCAGGAATCTGAAGAAATCTTTCGATGACAATGAAAGTAACATTTTAACAGACATCAATCTGGATATTAAGAAAGGTGAGTTTCATATCCTCTTAGGACCAAGTGGATGTGGTAAATCAACACTGCTTAATATTATTGCAGGTTTTTTGAAAAAGTCTTCCGGTTCCATTACGGTTGCGGGACATTCCGTTAAAGCACCGGGAAAAGACAGAGGAGTGGTTTTCCAGAATGCGGATACAGCAATTTATCCCTGGCTGACGGTTTTAGAGAATGTAGAGTATGGCCTTAAGATCAATAAAGTTCCAAAGGCAGAGCGCAGAGAGCGGGCACTTGCTTACATCGATATGGTTGGCTTGTCAGATCATGTGAATAAGAGACCATGTGAGCTTTCAGGTGGTATGAAACAGAGAACACAGATTGCAAGAGTTCTTGCCAACGATCCTGAGGTTCTGATCATGGATGAACCATTTGGAGCTTTGGATGCACAGACAAGAAGAACAATGCAGGGCGAATTGATTCGAATCTGGAAAGAAACAGGAAAGACAATAATATTTGTAACACATGATATACAGGAAGCAATCTTGTTGGGAACGGATATCAGTATCTTTTCCAAGTCGCCGGATGCAAAGATCATTAAGAATTATAAAGTAGATCTTGCATATCCGAGACATGAGACTGACAGTGTTTATTGATTACTTCCAGACTATTAATCAGCATTTTGCAGAGGAGGAAGAACATGAGCAAGTCGATCACAAGATTGCAATATGATACAGGAAATGAAGGTGCGTCATACTTGTATGAAACGCAGCTTTCCGAAAAAGCACATGGAGGCGTCAGTCGACATGATATATTGCAAAGAGGGGACAGTGGATCGAAAACACAAAAGGAAAGAATTATCGTGAAACAAAACAGCAGGCATGAGAGTATTTCATTTTCTTCAAAGAAAATGAAAAAAAGAATTAAAAAAATAGGGGACGGGATTCTCGATAAAGGGGTGGCAACATGGGGAATTCTGATCTTACTATGGTTTATCGCATCGTTGTTCTACGATGAAACATTCCTTCCAAGTCCCTTGGAAACTATCCGGGGGACGAAGGAAATAGTATTAAACGGACAACTGCTTAAGTTCTCGCTGATCAGTTTAAGGCGAGTGTTTATAGGTTGGTCAATCGGAACACTGGTGGCAGCACCTCTTGGTCTGTTAGTCGGAAGAATATCAGTGCTTCGAAGGCTGGTTGAGCCCTTTGTCAATTTCTTTAGATTTATACCGGGACTTGCACTGTTGACATTGTTCCTGATGTGGTTCGGTGTCGGCGAGACATCTAAGGTTGTACTTATCCTTTACGGTACAATATTTACTGTGATGGTGAATACCATTGCCGGTGTTATGGCAGTTGATCAGAATCGAATCAACTCTGCGAGGACTCTGGGAGCTTCTGAGTGGCAGATCATATCGACGGTAATCTGGCCGTCTATTATTCCATATGTATTTACAGGCGCAAGACTTGGACTTGGTGGTGCATTTTCTTCCATTATTGCAGCTGAGATGCTGGCGGCAAAGGAAGGACTTGGATACATGATCTATACGGCACGCATGTACTTTCATACAGATTGGATATTCACAGGTGTAATTGCTCTTGGATTGTTAGGATTTTTATCCGATAAGCTTTTGCGAGTGTGGGGTAATCATTTTCTGGCAAAGTACGGTGTGAATGAAAAGGGTGCATTATAGTGATAATGCTTGCAGGCGCATTATTACTTATATGAAATAATTTTAGGAGGAAAACATACATGAGAAAGTTAACAAAAAAAGTAATCACAGGAGTTTTATTGGGAGCCATGACATTGTCTTTGGCAGCATGCGGAGATAGTAGAAACGGTTCTAATGCTGTTGCAGAGACTACTGCAGGTAACAATGAAAATGAAACGGTAGAAGAATCAAAGAACAATAATGAATCAAACGGAGAATTGACTAAGATTGCAATAGGCGTGGATTATGGCGCTTTGGCATATTTACAGGTGATTGCAAAAGACAAGGGATTTTTTGCAGATAATGGTATTGAGGCAGAACTTGTAAATTATGCAGCAGGAATTGATACTTTAAATGGTGTTGTATTGAATGAGGTTCAGATTGGTGCAGGATACGACTATGCGGCTTGTACACGTCTGGCAGAGAAGAGTAATCTCAGACTTGTGGCAACTATTATAAGGGATTCTAAGGATGCCCGTTGGTTTGCAACTACAGTTGAAGGATTAGAGACAGCGGCAGATCTTAAAGGAAAGAATATTGGTTTGTTGCAGGGAACATTGGAAGAATATCTGTGGGCAAAAGAGCTTGAGTCCGTAGGACTTACTACGGATGATGTAGAGATATCATATTTCTCATCTAAGGCAGAGAACATTACTGCACTTGCAACCGGAGGTTGTGATGCTGCTGTCGGAAATAAAGAGTATGAGAAGCAGTTGTCCGCAATTGAGAATATGAAGACGATAAATGATCAGGGTGATATCGGTCAGAATTCAGAAGCATACATATTTGCAGATGAAAGTTTCTTGAATGATAACCCTGAGGTGATAGAGGGTTATTTAAAAGCAATCGCAGAGGCGGCAGAGTTTATTGAAACAAATGAAGATGAGGCTGCAGAACTTTCAGCTGCTTATCTGACACTCAAGAAAGAGGATGTAATATCATCTTTCGCTGCATATAACTATGACATTTCATTCACACAGGAGGATTATGATCACATTGAAAGTATTGCCGAGTGGTGTGGTGAGAATGGTGTGGTTGAGCCGTTTGAAGTGAAAGATTATATGAACATTGATGCGATTAAGAATGTATTTCCGGATAAGGTAACTTATTCAGAATAAGAAGACAGGGGGAAGGAATATGTCAAAGATTAAATTTGAAACTGAGAGGGTTGAGAAGCTTTATAATCGTTTGCAGGAAAAGGGGACTTATATTGATATCAACAGAGCGAAGTATTTTACCGAG
>CAJOLO010000210.1 GCA_905235345.1 uncultured Lachnospiraceae bacterium | reverse complement strand
CAGGTTCAAGTCCTGTCATTCCGACTTAGGAAATACCTGAATACCGTTAGGTGTAGAAGAGAGTTAGAATATCTAACTCTTTTTCTGTTACTAAGAAGATAATGCTTATAACCGGATATAATTTGGGCGGGGTTCACTCGCCTATGATATGCATTCAAAGAGATGTGTGATTTTTGAGGGATTGTTAAGGAGGTCTGTTTTACATGAAAAGAACAAAAGACATATCACAATACGACAAAATGACCGGAACACCGATATCTCAATTGATAATTACATTATCAATCCCAAGTATCATTTCCATGCTGATAAATAATATATATAATCTGGTGGATACGGCGTTTGTCGGCAGACTCGGCACCAGTGCCAGTGGGGCTGTTGGCGTTGTATTTGGCTTTATGGCGATTATACAGGCTTTTGGTTTTATGTTTGGTCAGGGTTCCGGCAGCATATTATCCAGAGCACTTGGCAGCCGGAATCGGGAGTCTGCATCGGTTCATGCTTCTGCGGGTTTTTTCGGGGCAATGTTATGTGGCCTCATTATCACTCTGATCGGATTTATGTGGCTTGACAGAATTGTAATGATGCTGGGCAGTACTGAGACAATTGCTCCTTATGCAAAAACATATATCTCATATATTCTGGTGGCTGCACCGTTTATGAGTGGAAGCCTTGCGCTTAATAATGTTTTGCGTTATGAGGGAAAAGCATCACTGGGAATGGTTGGATTGATGTCCGGTGCAATTATTAATATGATCGGGGATCCTATTCTGATGTTTGGGCTTGATATGGGCATTGCAGGAGCGGGACTTTCCACTGCTATAAGTCAGATTATCAGCTGGATGATTCTTTTATATATGTTTCTTTCAGGCAAAACAGCAACCAAATTAAGCTTAGGCAAAGCAATTCATGCGACACCGTCTGTGTATGGAAATATATGTGCGACCGGGTTCCCGAGTCTTTTGCGTCAGGGCTTGAACAGTCTTACCACAGTGCTGTTAAATGCACAGTGTGCAGTATATGGTGATGCTGCAGTCGCAGGCATGAGCATTGTGACAAGGGTCATTTTCTTTTCGTTTTCTGTGGCACTTGGAATAGGACAGGGTTTTCAACCTGTATCTGCGTTTAATTACGGAGCGGGGAAATATTCTCGCATAAGAAAAGGTTTTCGGTTTACTGCTATTGTTGCAGAGAGCATTATTGTAGTGGGTTGTGGGTTGATGTTTGTATTTTCCGAAGGGATCATTGCACTGTTCAGGGATGATCCGGAGGTTATACTTGTGGGTACAAGAGCATTGCAGCTTCAATCTCTGGCATATCTGTTGCTTCCCTTTAGCATGACCACGGAAATGTTGTTGCAAAGTACCGGTAAAAGATTTGGCGCGTCATTACTTTCTGCTTTAAGAAGCGGGCTTTTGTTTATACCAATTCTTATGATTCTTTCTCATTTGAGGGGACTTGCCGGAATTCAGGAGGCTCAGCCACTTGCACTTGTTGTGTCAACGCCGCTTTCGATTCCGTTTATGGTCGGATTTTTCAGAAAACTTCCCAAACAGGATGAAAAAGAGATAGGAAATAGTATGTCGTAATATTTTGTCAATGCCTTGCAACGTAGTCTTTAAAAAGATTGTCACTATTTTTAGCAAGCTGCATATATTAAACTATCATAGTTGGTATTAACAATGATACATAATCGTCGGAGGTGCTTATAAAAATCCGCCACTGCCAAAAGTTACGAGCAACATAGTAAGCTTGGGTGATATACTTTTCTGCAACAGTATATGTAAGAATGTGTGAGCCGGGATTGTCGGTTTTTACATTGCTTTTTTGTAAGTGTTGCAGATGAAGGGCAGAGGCTTTATGATATATGAGATGAATGATATTGAGGAGATATTATCATGCAGGATATGAAAGGTATGACAGAAGCTAATAACAAAGATGCCGGTAATAACGAAAAGGATAATGGCGGTAGAGCAGACTTGCTTAAGGGTAAGAACGGGGAACGGCAGGCATATACGTATATGGTAGAATGCTCTGATGGAAGTCTTTATACGGGATGGACCTATGATCTTAATAAGCGCATGGAATCTCATAATTCAGGAAAAGGGGCGAAATATACGAGGTCAAGGCTGCCGGTAAAGCTTGTGTATTACGAAATAGTGAAGAACAAGGTTGTAGCGACCAGACGGGAATATGCCATTAAACATTTGACGAGAAAGGACAAGCTTAATTTGGTTGAGAGTACGGACAATCCTGTTAGGGGATCGATGAAGACTGAATAAAGTAAAGGCAAGACATTGAGTAGAAAAGTTACCAGGAGAAAAACGGATAAAATAAATGAAAACAAATCCGAATTGAGCATAGAGAAATCCGACAGGCCACAAAGGCTTACAAAAAAGCAGCATGCACTTGCAAGATTTGCATATGGTTCAATGTTGATTTTTGTGTCTATTGTCTGTATAGGATCGATGTTACATTTATTGTTAAGAAACTACAGAAAAAGTGAAGAGGAGGTTATAGAGGTACCTGCTCTTGTTGGTGTGGCTGACAGATTTCCGGACCTTCCCATAACCGAGGATTTTCTGACATTAAATGAATATTCCAGACCGGGACTTGCCCTGTCATCAAATCCACAGTACATTGTTATACATTACACTGCCAATCCCGGATCGACCGCTAAGCAGAACAGAGATTATTTTGAGGGGTTAAAGGATAGTCATCTAACATATGCAAGTGCACAGTTTGTTATAGGATTAGACGGGGAGATAGTGCAATGCGTACCATGTAATGAGATGGCTTATTGTTCCAATAGCTTAAATGATGTATGCATATCTATTGAGATGTGTCATGTTGATGAAAGCGGGAGTTTTAATGATGCCACATATAACAGCTGTGTGTATCTTGTAGCACATCTTATGAATTATTATCATATTGATATGGATAATCTGATAAGGCATTATGATGTTTCGGGAAAGAATTGCCCCAAGTATTTTGTAGAGCATGAGGACAGATGGCAGGTGTTCAAGGATTATGTTG
>CAJOLO010000209.1 GCA_905235345.1 uncultured Lachnospiraceae bacterium | reverse complement strand
GCTTCCGGCATTAAACGGATTATTTACCGGTCTTTCGGGATTGGAATATACAGGATATGAAATACATATGGGTGAATCTGTTTTGTTGGATAATGAGAAGACAGAAGCTTTATCGGAACCACAGGTGATCATATCCGGTAGCAATAAAAATGTGTATGGAACTTATGTGCATGGAATATTTGATCATGGTGATATTGCAGAAACGGTGATTCAGACACTTGCAAAATGTAAGGGAATTACAATTCAACAAGGAGAGATTGAAGATTATCAGAATTTTAAGGAAAAGCAATATGATAAACTCGCAGATACATTACGTGAGTATCTGAACATGGAGGAAATTTATGGAATGCTTAGAGATGCCAATATTTAACAGATATTGTAGAGAAGAGTTAGATAATCTATGTATAAAAGCACCTGATGAGGAGATTTATAAAAAAGTATCGGAGAACCTGGACCTTATTGCTAAGCCTATTGACAGTCTGGGCATATTTGAATCATTTATTGCACAGATTGGAGCAATTCAGGGTACGGAAATGATTGATATATCCAAAAAGGCAGTCATTATCATGTGTGCAGACAATGGAATCGTTGAGGAGGGAATCAGCCAGTCGGGTAAGGATGTGACACTTGCTGTTGTAAAAAAAATGGCCCAAAAGCAATCTTCCGTAGGAAAAATGGCAGAGCTTATCGGTGCTGACACTATTCCGGTCGATATAGGAGTAGATTATCATGGGGAAATACCGGGAGTTTTAAATAGAAAAATATCATTAGGAACAAAAAACTTTCGAAATACCCCGGCAATGACAGAAAAAGAGGCGGTTAAGGCAATATTTACCGGGATTGAGATGGTATTTGATTGTAAAAATAAAGGCTATAATCTTCTTGCAACAGGAGAAATGGGTATAGGTAATACGACAACCAGCAGTGCCGTGGCGTCAGCACTTCTGGATTGTCCGGCACAAGAGGTTACCGGAAGGGGAGCAGGTCTTAGTGACGAGAAACTGAAAGTCAAGAAAAAGATTATTGCAGAAGCCATTGAATCGTATAAGCTGAAGGAAGCAGATGCATTACAGATTCTGGAAACTGTCGGTGGATTGGATATTGCAGGACTTGCAGGTGTCTGTATAGGCGGTGCACTTTTTCACGTTCCAATTGTTCTTGATGGTGTCATCAGTATGGTAGCAGCACTTGTGGCAGAACGAATAGTGCCGGGAACAAAAGACTACCTGATTCCGTCACATAAGGGAAAGGAACCAGCTGTTAACTTACTTGGAAAGGAATTGGGCGTGGTTCCGGTTATTGATGGCCGAATGGCGTTAGGAGAAGGAACAGGTGCAGTTATGATGTTTTCCCTTCTTGATATGGCACTAAGTATATATCAGGACCGGATTACTTTTTCAGATATAAAAATTGAACCCTATAAGAGGATGACATGATAACATTGATCATTGGTGGAAGCGGAAGCGGTAAGTCTTCATATGCGGAGAGCTATCTTGTTTCCGTTTCAGAAAACAAAAAGAAATATTATATAGCAACGATGCAGATTCAGGATGCTGAATGTGAAAAGAAGGTTGAAAGGCATAAAATACTTCGAAGCGGCAAAGGATTTTCCACGATTGAACAGCCTGTTGATATATATAAGGCAACAGAAAAGATGGAAAAAAGTGATAATATAGCATTACTGGAGTGTATTTCGAATCTGACATCCAATGAGATGTTTTCCGGAGAAAGGCCGGTGTCGGAGGAAGCTGTAACCCGGAAAATCGTCAACGAAATTGAAAAGTTAAGTAAAGAGTTGTCAGATCTTGTTATTGTAAGTAATAATGTCTTTGAGGATGGAAAGCTATACGACAGTACAACAATGGCATATATCCGTGCGATGGGACAGATTAATGAAAAGCTGGCATCTATGGCGGATCAGGTCGTGGAGGTTGTAGTAGGTATTCCTATTGTGATTAAAGAAAGGAATGGGAAATGATACATGTTTTAAAATCATTGATAATAGCATTTTCTATCTATTCAAAAATTCCTGTCCCGCAATTTGACTGGAAGGAAGAGGATATGAGGTATATACTCATTTTCTTTCCATGGGTCGGAGCTATTATCGGTGTTCTTATATATTTGTGGAATTATCTGTGTAACATAATGAATATAGGTGATATAGCCTATGTAATGATTGGTTCGGTAGTTCCGCTTTTGATTACCGGAGGATTTCATGCAGACGGATTTATTGATACGATGGATGCTTTTCATTCTTATCAGCCAAGAGAGAAGAAACTGGAGATTTTAAAGGATTCTCACATAGGTGCTTTTGCCGTCATCATGTTTGCTGTATATGGAATGATTTATATTGGAGCATTTTCTGAGATTAAAGATGAGAGACTGCTGAAAATTGTATGTGGTGAATTCTTCTTATCACGTTGTCTGAGCGGGATTAGTGTTGTGAGCTTTACATCTGCTAAGAAGGAAGGAACACTTTATCTTTTTGCAAGCAGCTCTCAAAAAAAGGTTGTTAAGTGGTTGTTATATATGCAAAGTATAGCCTGTATTTTCTTTATGCTCAGTCAATCAATTTATTTAGGGCTAATTGTGGTAGCGGCAGCATTATTGACATTTCTGTATTACTATTACCGAACGAAAAAGGAACTGGGCGGAATTACCGGGGATACAGCCGGTTATTTTATTCTAATCAGTGAGTTGAGTATGTTGGTCGCAGCAGCAGTAACCAATATATTTTTACGGTAAATGAGCGTATCTATGAGGCATAGTTGAATAGATGCAAAAACTTTACGAAACGGAGAAAATAATGAAACTGATAATCGGTGGCTTTGGTCAGGGAAAATTAACATATGTTCATCAAAAATATAACGTGGAAAATGATAAAGTATGGGACGGTGAAATACCGGAGAATATTGAGGAAAACGGAGATATCGTCGTAATAAATCATCTTCATATCTGGGTAAAGAAAAGACTTGCTGATAATGGTTGTCCCGAGGAGGAAATTCTTGATTTTGTTAAGAGATATCCTGATTGTGTGCTGATCAGTGATGAAATTGGTAATGGAATTGTACCAAT
>CAJOLO010000208.1 GCA_905235345.1 uncultured Lachnospiraceae bacterium | reverse complement strand
TCTATGGTATCATACTCCCGCTGCTCATTATATGAAAGCTTAGTCTTTTCCCTTGGGGCACGGTATTTCTTCTTTCCTTTTACTGCGTCATCCGAAGCAGTGGCAGAATTGCCTGAATTCTTATTACCTGCTGTTCTATCCTTCAGGCTCTTGTGCTCCAGATAATCCGAATAACCTCCCTCGCTCTGCTCAAGAGTTCCATCCGGTTCAAAAGAGAAAATTCTCGTCACTACTCTATCCAGAAAATAACGGTCATGTGAAACTGTTATAATAATTCCCGCAAAGCTGTCCAGATAGTCCTCTAAGATACGCAAAGTCTGAATATCCAGGTCATTGGTCGGCTCGTCCAATATGATCACATTGGGTGAACTCATAAGTACCTTAAGCAGATAAAGTCTCCTCTTCTCTCCACCGGATAACTTACCAAGAGGTGCATACTGCATATCGGCATTGAACAGAAATCGTTCACACATTGACGACGCAGACATCGTTCCCTCAGTAGTCTCAATGTATTCCGCAGTCTCCTTCACATAGTCAATGACCCGCATGCTGTCATCTCCCGAATTACTTCCCTGCATCTCGAACTCATTCTCCTGTCCGAAATACCCAATCTCAATAGTCTGTCCGATATCAATATATCCACTGTCAGGAATCACCGCACCGATAATACATTTAAGAAGTGTTGACTTTCCGCAGCCATTCGGTCCTATGATACCAATACGGTCAAGCTTATTAAATGTATATGTAAAATCATGAAACAACTTCCTGTCACCGTACTCTTTAGAAATACCGTCAAGAAGTATGGTCTTATTACCCATACGTGACGGCAGAGAGCTTAGCTTTATAAAGCGCTCCTCCTCCGGACGTTTCCTGTCACGCAGTTCCTCAAAACGCCTGATATGTGCCTTCTGCTTGGTGGAGCGCGCCCTCGCCCCCCGTCTTATCCACGCAAGATCCTTTTTATAAAGTGTCGCCGCCTTTCTCTCAGCAGCCTTCTCATAATCATAACGCTGTTCTTTCAATTCAAGAAAACCCGAATAATTCGCTTCATACCTATACGCATTACCCTTATCAATCTCCACGATCTTGTCAGTCACCTCATCAAGAAAATAACGGTCATGGGTAACCATCAGAATCGCCCCGTTATATCTGCGCAGGAAGTTCTCCAGCCACTCTATCATTTCCGAGTCAAGATGATTAGTCGGCTCATCTAATATCAGCAGGTCTGCCGGTGTCATGATTGCGGATACCAGCGCCGCCCTCTTCTTCTGCCCTCCTGACAGAACAGAAGGATCACAATCCGGATCGTCAATTCCGAACTTTGCAAGATTCGCCTTGATCTCTCCCATCTTATCCCAATGATCGTCACCGTCATATATCGCATCAGTGATATTCTCAAGCAGTGTCTTATTCATATCAAAACGTGGATTCTGTGGAAGATATGATATCCTCACATCATTCCCTTTTACTACCTTACCTTCGTCAGGTTCGACCTTTCCCGCAGTGATCGCAAGCAGTGTGGATTTACCTGTACCATTGGCACCTACAATGCCTATCTTATCCGAAGCATCAATGCCTATGCATACGTTGTCTAAGACTTTTTTCTCCATATAAGTTTTGGATATATTTTCCAGATTTAATATATTCATACCATTACTCTTCCTCTATCTGTTCCAATATAAACGGATCCTTTATCTTTCCGTCTTCAGCAAACAAAAGTATCTTTGAAATGATCTCCGACGTCTTGGGATCATCATCCACAAACGGCAGAAAGATCCGTCCCCTGTGCTGACTGTGCACCGGAAGGACATTGATCATCGGTCCGTTCATCTGATGAATGACGCCGCTCCCAAGATGAACCGTGTACTTTACTCTCGTCCCTTCAATGATTGCATGGGAATCGGTCAAAGTCACATTACTGAGTTTAAATAGCGGTAGTGTGAATTCAACAATCGCTTTTCTCATTTCCACGGTAGAATGTGACATCTCAGGATCGACCTCACCCGCATGGGCAACACTTACAGCAAGATCCACATCACGCATGACCTCTGAAAACAGCACATCAGGGATATTCTTTATCGGAATCTCCTTAAAGGTTTTTCTGTCCGTGAACACCACCCATTCCAAGGTCGGTGCTTCAATGTCAGCAGGTGAGAACCAATCCGCAAGCGCATAGATTCCCGCAATGATATTCTCTTTATAAAATACTTTCTGCAATCCATTCTCCGCATCGCACACCCATCTTCTGCCTTTCAGACAGCCTATTGTCTGTTTCACCTGGATCTGATTGCCTGAATACCTCATACTCCTTCCGCTGTTTCTCTCCTCCTCTGTCTTGACATAGAGTTCTCTGAACACCTGTTTAAACGGCTGTCTTATCTTATTATCGAATATGTACTGTTCGATCTCCCTCCATTTCTTTGCTTTATACATATGATATGGGTGGGCAATCAATACCTCAGTATCGTCCGGAAGATTGCCGACATTAAACAGATTCCCTTTTCCGTCATTTTCTTCGGAAAGAGAATTCACAAAAACAAATCTGTCCTCATCATTCACCTTCAGGACAAGTTTATCAACAATGGCAGCAGCTATAGGACTTTCCATCATATTTCTCAATTCCCCGATAGTGAATACGGTTTCTTCCTCCATGGCTTCCTCTAACATCTGTTTTGTCCGTCTTGCCTGCTCGGTGAGTGTTTTTCCTGCTTCCTTTAACGAGATAATATATTCATTTTTCTTAAGTCGCGCCGGTATGTTCTTAAGTCTCTTGTCGTCCTTTGTGCATATTGTTTCCAACTTATTATCCGCGGTTAAATTCAGACTTACATATACGTCCTCCACCGGATACGGTGTAAAAAACTTCTGAAGTTCTGAAGCGACCGACACCTCCATCTTAAGTATGAATCTTGTGGTATCCGTATATCCGGCTGTGACCGCAAGATTCTTTATGGCAATGTCTGCCGCGATGCGTTCACTGGCTCTGCGCTGTGCGCCAAACTGCCTGCTCTCCTTAATATATTTCTGAATAAAAAGATATCTTTTTGTATCCTCATTCTTCTTCAAGGGAATCAACGCATACGCCATCAACAGATCCTTGTTCC
>CAJOLO010000207.1 GCA_905235345.1 uncultured Lachnospiraceae bacterium | reverse complement strand
TTATACAGAGAGACTGTAGGAAGATTTCTTTCCGACATATTGTGCATTGGATATCTTGCTGTAATCGTGAGTGCCAGTAAGCAGGGATTTCATGATATGCTGTGTGATACCTATGTAGTATATAAGAATATGCAGCGTATTCCTTCACCGGTGAAGGTTGCTGTGGCAGGTGGAGGCTCAATATATGCGGATGGGGTGTATCCTGCAAAGGATAAAGTGATAAATGAAGCGGGAGTACCGGAGAAAGAGTTCGGAGCAATAAATGAACAGAGAGTACCGGAGAAAGAGTTCGGAGCAATAAATGAACAGAGAGTACCGGAGAAGGAGTTCGGAGCGATAAATGAACAGAGAGTACCGGAGAAGGAGTTCGGAGCGATAGATGAACAGAGAGTACCGGAGAAGGAGTTCGGATCTTTTGATTTCCCGGAAGCTTCTCAAGTATCAGAAAACTCTCATACAGATATTAATTCAGCATTTGTAATGCCCGAAGATTCAGACAGATAAATATGTCTATGACAAATTAAGACATAAACATACTGTATAATTGAATAAAACCATGAAATGCCGTCAATCCTAGATATAAGTGTTTAAGGATTGGGGGCATTTTTTATGACAAAAAAGGTAAAAGTAAGTTTTATGATAGTGGTGTGGAGTATTGTGGCAATTCAGATATTTATCAATTACCGACAGAATATGAATCAGACAGTTACCGCATTTTCTGTGGTGGATGACAGTGTATCTGAGGAGATCATTAAAGGCTATGGATATTTTGAGACTATGCAGTTAGGAGATGTAAGCCGCAAGAAGATGCTTGAAAATCTGGCAGGAAAGCTGGGGATTACGGATGGATACACGTTTAGTTCGGGAGAGGGTGACGGATTTACAAAAACCATACTTACTAAGGAGAGTAAGAAGGCTACGACAGTACTTCAGATCGTAAGTCTATATGACGAACCTGATATCAGTGGAGTTCCGGAGCAATATATTGCGGTGGAGATAACTACTTCTGCTGGCTCAAAACAGGCTGTGGAGCTGTATAATAAAGTGAAGCGGATATATGCAGATATGGGTCTTGAAAGTCAGGTAAGTCTTGAGATTGATGCAGACAGAAGAGGTAATTATGTGGAAACACAAGGTCAGGGAATATTCGAGGATATATTTAAGGCCGTTAAGGCAAGGAAAGTGGATGATATTATGAGTAATGGGATATGCACAGTGTATGGTTACACGAGGTCGGAGGAAAATTATCTGACACTTAACGGGAAGAAAGTCAATATACAGATAGTGCTAACCTATGATGAGGATAAGGATACTACCTATATTAAGATTGGTATGCCTATTGTGAATTCTTCGTATTAGTAAAAATGTATGAAATATAATTTCAAAAAAAATAAATATTTTTTTTACATCTGCCATGGTTTGTCCGGGGGTGGTGTTATCATTTATTTATCGTTAATGATTAATCATTTCTGATGCGATAAAGTCTTGAAAAAACATTGCTTATGATAAGAGGATAATCATTAAGTATCAGATAAGATTCCGAAGGGACAGGAAAGGACAGGTGGTATATATGAAGAATATGACAAGTGCGGTTAATGTAAGAGAAATGAGTATGGCAGCCGGGATGGAGGATATGGTATATAAGCATGTTGTTGTTAATGGGAATAAGATTGTCAATAACACTGACAGAGATAATGTTATCAGCTTTCCCGGAACAGATACACAGATAAAAGTTTATATGATTATGATATACGTAATGTTGTAATAAAGAAGTTTTCCGGTATATTTGCATGCGGAGGCTGTGTATTATCATGTATCTATATAATATATCAGATTTATAACTGGCTTATGTATGTGTAAGTTCTGGAACGATGTAATATGTACAATTAAAAAGATGTACATCTGAACTGCGTATTCCTGGCATATCTGTATGACTCCTCGCATATACTTATGATTAGATAGATATTATTCATAAATATAGGAGGCAGTATGGAGCTTATTAAGAAACAGATTCAGAATTATACAAGTAAAGTGAAGAATGTTATGCAGTTTACCTTAGATGACACAATCAATGTCTCTGAGAATCTTCTGGATATTGAACGCCTTATTCTGGTAAAGGGCAATGTTGTCATTGAAGAGACGCAGGCGATGGTGGATCGTTTTCAAGTCAAGGGTAATCTTAATTATCAGATTCTATATCTTGCAGATAAGGAGAGTAATACTTTTGACAGCATGAACGGAAGGGTTCCGTTTGTCGAATATATCAATGCGGATGGAACAAAGGAGACAGATTACATAGAGGTACATTCCGGTCTTAATGATCTTACGGTTGCCATGCTGCATTCACGTAAATTAAGTCTAAAGGCACTTATAGGTCTTGATTATCAGGTTAAGGAAGCGGAGACATTTGATGCCGTCACATCAATAGAGGATGAAGGTGGAACGGAGGTCCTTGGCGGAACAATATCTATGATGAGTCTTTGCGTTCAGGATAAGAAGTCCCTTATGGTCGAGGAGCAGGTGGAGATTCCTAATAACAAGCCGGATATATATCAGGTGATATGGAAAAGTATGGCAATGACTAATCCGCAGATAAAAGCTGAGGATGGATATCTTCTGATAAGCGGTAATCTGTGTGTATTTCTTGTATATACCGCTGAAGAAGAAGGAATGCCGATACAATATTTTACCATGGAGATTCCGTTTGAACGTAAGGTGGATGAAGGTGATTCGACTGCAGATATGATTTCGGGCAGTGTGATCAGTCTCGATCAGTATAACATAACGGTAGTTCCGGACAATCAGGGACAGGATAGAATTCTGGAGCTTGCGGCTGATTTTACGGTGGAGATTAAGCTTTATGGAGAGGAGGAATTACAGCTTGTTCAGGACGCATATTCACCGGAAGTAATGATAGAGCCGAAACGTAAGGAGTTTTCTCTCCAGCATCTGCTTATGAGAAATTGTGCCAAGGCAAGGGTTTCCGAAACAATAGATATGCCTAAGAAACAGTCTGTTTTACAGATATGCAGCACAGAAGGGTCGGTGGCGATTGAGGAGACAAAGCGTATATCCAGAGGTATATCTGTGGAAGGAGTACTGTCGGCACAGGTTACTTATCTGGCAAAGGACGATAACGGAATGCTCTCGTCAAGTACATTCGATATTCCTTTTACCAGTGAGATTGAAGTGAATGGTATGGATAAGGATATTACATATTCTATTGTTCCTTATATCGATCAGATTCAGGCAATACAGCTCTCGGATTCGCAGATTGAGGTCAAAGCAGAGATTTCATTAGAACTTCTGGCATTTATAAATGAAAAAGCAAAGGCAGTTCTTGATATGGAGACAAAGCCGGTGAACCTTGAGGAGAAGATGAAGCTTCCCGGAATTACATGTTACATTGTCAAGGAGGGAGATACTTTGTGGAGTATTGCGAAGATATATTATACAACTGTGGACAGGATAAAGCAGATCAATAATGTTGAATCTGATGTGATATATCCGGGAGATAAGCTTGTGATACTCAAGGAGTAATCATGAATTAATATGAAGATGTAAGCAATGCTTAAGCACATTATGCGGCAGGAGCGCAGGGAGTGTTCCTGAATATATGGTTAAGTCTTAAAGAATAGAAGAAAGCCGGCCTTACAATGACCGGCTTTCTATAGTGGTGTTATGAAAATGTTCGTTATAATATCTTCTCTATTGACAGATCTGACCTCATTGACAGATCGACAAATGCACCGTTAACGAGAAGACTTGGCTTTGATGGTGTGGTATTATTGGTAAGGATTATCTCACCCTGAGTACCATCGCTGAGAAGCACTGTGTTGTGAAGATATGTGTCTGCGATACCTCTTAAGAAAGGAATCATATAGACGGGATCGTATTTAGCATAGCCTTCGTCTTCGAAAGTACGGATTACATGGAAGGGACATATTCCATCCCGGTAACAGCGGTTAGCGGTCATGGCTTCATACACGTCGACTATTGCTATGATTCTGGCTGTGTAACATATCTTATCTATAGTGACCTTCATAGGATAGCCTGTTCCATCGCATTTCTCATGATGCATTAATGCAGCCTGTGCAATCTCTTCATCTACGTTCTTTGCTTTCAGAAGCTCATATCCCTTTAACGGGTGAGACTTGATCTGTTGGAATTCTTCATCCGTAAGCTTACCCGGTTTCTGTATAATCTCCTTAGGTATCAATACTTTTCCGATATCGTGAAGCATTCCTGCAACGGTAATCATCTTTAATTTCTCATCATCAAAATGAAGCCATCGTGCCAGAATGTTAGCGAGTAATGCTACATTTAACGAATGGGCATATGTGGAATCATCAAAGTATCTTATATTACTTAATATGTCCATAAGCTGATAGGTGTTGGTAGCATTCTCCATAATGCTGTTGGCAGATGCAAAAAGCTCATCCATATTAACACTGTCTGTTTTTTTCGCAATATCATTGAGCTGGTGTGAGAAGGTTTCGGTTGTTTCGTTGAATTCTTCTTCGAATTTTTTGAAGGTCTCACTTTGCCTGAGCTTTTGCGAATGAGACAGCGGAGCATTCCGGGAAACTGTTGTATTATTGTCTTCGCCGGATTCATCTCCGTCGTATACTGCCACGGAAACAATTGATGAGAAGTGAAGAATGTCAAGTACTTCCTGGGTTACAGGCCTGTTCTTCTTGACAATTAACTGGTCACCTTTATATACATTCCTTTGGTGACTTTGTGTAACATTACCTGTTTTACAGCCATATTATGCGTCCTTTCGATTACAAATCTCTCTTTGCACCCCAGAAGAATAAAGCTACTGTTCCGGGTCCGGTATGACTTCCTATAACAGTTCCTATATTATTAATCTCAACCTTTCCGTCTAACTTTGGAAATTTCTGCTCTATCAAATCTGCGACGGCTCTTGCATCTTCGTAGCATGCCGACTGGCTGATATAGCATTTGCCATCATAGTCAAGACCGTCTCTTGCCAGTTCCTCCATTTTGTCAACAATAGCCTTGATGACTTTACGCTTTGAACGGATCTTTTCCTTTACTATGAGTTTGCCTTCTTTGTCAACATTCATGAGAGGGCACAGATTAAGCATATTGCCCACGGTTCCGGCAGTTTTGGAAACTCGACCTCCACGGATGAAATAGGTAAGGGTTGTGGAGAAGAACCAATGGTTAAGATATAGAAGGTTCTCAAGAGCCCATGTGTGCAGTTCATCAATTGACATTCCCTCATCTCGTTTATCTGCCATAGCCTCCATTAAAAGTCCGTAACCCGAAGAAGCTGCCAGAGAATCAACGATAAGAATCTTTCTGTCGGGATATTCTTCTGAAAGCATGTCTCTTGCTACGCA
>CAJOLO010000206.1 GCA_905235345.1 uncultured Lachnospiraceae bacterium | reverse complement strand
TGGAACTGGTTAATAAAGTGCGATATGAAGCGTGTACAGACGGTAATGTACCGGATCCGCGAAATACATCAAGAATGTTGACGAAAGATGATTATAAAGCGATAAAGCATGGAGTTGAATGCACTAAAGCGGCACAGATAAGAGCGGCAGAAGGTTCGGTGGTTTTAGGACATGTAAGACCTAATGGAACATCATGCTTTGGTGTTATAAATAATGATGTTAGTGGTGCGCATGGAGAGAATCTTGCGTGGAATAATGGAATAATGACCTTTCGTCAGATTTAAATGCCTGGATTAGTGAAAAAGATGATTATATTGCCGGTGATTTTTCCGGTGGGGGACATTATAGAAATCTCATAAACCCCAACTATCTGTTTATAGGAATATCTACATTTAATCCCTTTAACGATTCTGTTTCATATGGAAGTTACAAGCCTGATTGGTCCTGTACTGCAGCACATTTTTCTACAAATGATAAGGAAATTATCAACTTTGAACCGGCTAAGAATGATACTGTCATACAAAAGATGGAGATACCTGTAAGCAGTGTATCGTCAATTCAGATAAGTGGTGATGCAATGCTGTCTGAAGGAGGGAGTTCTGCATTTGGCTTATATGGAGTGGTATCTGTTTCGGGAGTTGCCAAGGGTACTATATCTGATTGCAGGATATATGATG
This sequence comes from uncultured Lachnospiraceae bacterium, assembly GCA_905235345.1. Taxonomy (GTDB): domain Bacteria; phylum Bacillota; class Clostridia; order Lachnospirales; family Lachnospiraceae; genus CAG-590. The sequence goes on along the minus strand of CAJOLO010000206.1, from coordinate 3,420 downwards.
GTATTACATGGTCTTCATCAGTTGCTTCCGTTGCAGATATTGGTGTTGATGGAATATGTAAGGCTGAGGGATTGGGTAGTACAGTGATTACTGCAACGATAGGAACCGGCGACGATGCCATTAGTACACAAAGAGAAGTGATGGTTGTGCATGAGGGTACAACAATTACAGGTGTTAAGACACCGGATATAGTGACGGAGGCGACAAGCATTGGAGACGGTACCTATAAGAATGACAACACGATTACGAATTTTGTTATCGGAGAAAATATTGAAACTGGATGTAAGAATCTGAAAAAAGTAAAGATTGGAAGCAATGTGACAGAGATAAAGCAAAAAGCCTTTGCTAATTGTACCTCGATTACATCCATAACGATACCGGCCAAGACCGTAAAACTGGGTAATAATCTTTTCACCGGTTGTAAGAATTTAAAAACAATTACAATAAAGACTAAGAAGTTGACAGCTAAGAGTGTAAGCAAGAATGCATTTAAAGGTGTAAGCAGCAAAACGGTGATAAAGGTACCTAAGAAGCTGAAGAAGACATATACGAAGCTTTTCAGAAAGAAGGGTCTTTCAAAAAAGGTAAAAATAAAAGCTATAAGATAAAAACAGGATGGAAAAAAGGGTGATTGATTGCATAACAATGACGATTAGTGTATAATAAAACATATTATCTCATTTCCTGATAAATGAAGATATGATGTGTAGAGATGAGAAATTTAGAGCGGATACGGACGATTATTAAGACAATGTTTTTTATGATGAGGTGATTTGCTTATGAAAAGATGGACGATAGGAATATTAAGTTTTGCTATGATATGTTCTCTTACAGCATGTGCAGGGAATGCAGGAGGAGACGTTGAGAATACGGAAATAGAAGCTTCTTCCGAGGAAGAAAAGGAGTCTGTCATTCAGGATACGCATTCGGATGATGGGAGGAACGTAGTTGGAATTTCAATGCCCTCCCAGAAACTGGAACGTTGGAACCGGGATGGCAATTTTCTTAAGAAAGAGTTTGAAGAGGAAGGGTATGAGGTACTCATCTCTTTTGGAAACGATCTGATTGACGAACAGATTAACGGAATAGAGGATATGATCAGTGAAGGAGCTGATCTGCTTATCATAACACCTATTGATGCAACTTCGTTAACCAGTGTGCTTGAAGATGCGGCAGCGGCTAATATTCCGGTGATCAGTTATGACCGACTTATCTTACAGTCTCCGTACATTGACTATTATATTTCCTTTGACAATTATACAGTAGGAACTTTACAGGGAGAATTTATACGGGATACGCTGGATTTAGACAATGCAGGGGATAAAAGTTATAATATAGAGTTTACTGCAGGAGATCCGGCAGATAACAATGCCCAGTTTTTCTATAATGGTGCATATGACGTGCTTTCGCCATATATCGAATCAGGTGTGTTGAATGTTCCGAGCGGACAGACTACTTTTATTCAGACAGCTACATCATCGTGGTCCAGGGATTATGCAAAAGAACGGTTTGAGAATATATTAAATTCATATTATCTAACGGAGAAAGAATTGGATGCGGTGTGTTGTTCGAATGATACCGTTGCTTTGGGAACAACGGAGGCTATTGAAGAGGATTATGCCGGAAACAATGATATAATCATAACCGGACAGGATGCAGATGAACCCAATTTGAAGAATATAGTGGATGGGAAACAGACAATGACGGTGTATAAAGCACTTTCCAATGAGAGTATTGTAGCATTTACGCTGGGTAAGGCAATCGTTGATGGAGAAACACCGGGAGAAGATTTGATTCAAAACAGTGGATGGGATTTCTCATGTAATTACGATACATCAAGCTATGATACCGGAGAGAAGGTGGTAGCATCGTATCTTCTGGATCCTATAGTGATTACGGTCGATAATATGAAAGAAGAACTTGTGGACAAGGGATATTATACAGAAGATGAACAAGGATATCTGCATCCGGTACAGTGATGGATAATCTCATATTGTTTTACCGATGTTTTCAACCATAAATGGTTCAAAGAGCCTGTATCCGTTGCGCCCGTTTTTCTTCGTTTCGTAAAGAGCAGCATCTGCATAGCTTTGAATGAGCTCTGCTTTTTCCGTATCTGTCGGATAGATAGCTGCTCCTACAGATATTGTTATGTGAATATTCTCGGTAGAGGTTGGAATGTCATCTTTCATTTTTGTAATTGTTTCTTTACAGATGCGGTCCATTTTTTCCTTGTCGGCATTGAAGACCAGGCCCATAAATTCGTCGCCACCGATTCTTGCAAAGATAACGTCTTGCTTAGAAAAGGATTTCAGACGATTGGCAACAGCAACAAGAATTTCGTCTCCTGTAAGATGTCCCCATGTATCATTGATGTTTTTAAAATGATCCACATCCATCATAATCATACCGAATGGATTGCCGGACTCCATAAGATGATCTAATCGGTGAACAATATACAATCGGTTTGGCATCTTTGTCAGATAGTCCTGTTGAATTAGTTTGGCATGTTGTCTGTTCTGTTTACTCAATATGATTATAATAATAACCATTAATACAATAATCAGTAAGATCAGGTTCATCAATAACATATTCTGTTTATAAAAGGATATGAGAGTTGTATGTTGATTGATGATGGTAGCATCTGATGGCAGTTGACTTGTGTTAATGGCATATTTGTCAAGCTGTTCCTGGTCAAAATAAGCATGGTAGCCGCTATCTGTTTCGAGAGGAATGTCTTTCGGAGAAGTTCCGTTAAGAATCTCGGTTGCTATTTCCCCTGCACGGACGCCGATATCATAATAAGAAAAGGATATTCCGCCGAAAATCCCAATTCCCATATCAGAAAGAGTCAATCTCCATATTGGAACATCGGGTGCATTATTAGTAATCATTAGAGTTCCGGTCTTTAAGCTGTACATATTGCCTTCACCATCTTCCATAAGACTCAGGTAAAGAATTAAGCTGTCATTCTGATTGATATCTGAAATTGCACGTGCAACACCGTTTTCGGAGTAATTAGAGGTATTGATTACCGTAAAATCAATGTTGTCATCTGAATCATTCTGTTGAAGATATTTCTGCAACTCGGAATATTCGCCTTGTGCAGTACTTGTGTTGTCTACAACTATAGAGATGTGATTGCGATATGGAAATAGCTTTTTAATAAGCTCCATATTGGATTCAAAATCCAATGTATCTGTTATGCCTGTCACGTTATCATGGCTGCAAAATGCCGCAGCATCGTCTAAGTTGTTAACTCCCATGAATACAATCGGTACTTCGCTAAACAATTCGTCGTAATAAGACATGCAAAAATGTAATGCTGTATCATCACACGATACTACCAGATCAAAAGGTTCGGACTGGTTGATCTTATAGCACAGGTAATCGTGAAATTTAACGAGATCTGCTGTCTTG
>CAJOLO010000205.1 GCA_905235345.1 uncultured Lachnospiraceae bacterium | reverse complement strand
ATTGTCCGCCACCGCATCGACAGTAGAGGAAGAAGATTCGTACCATAAGCATTTGGCAATGACCATCGACGGATGGTCGGTGGAGCTGCACGGAACACTGAGAAGTGGGCTGTGGAAAGGCATCGACAAGCAACTTGACAAGGTGCAGGATGAGGTGTTTTATGGAAGGAAGGTGCGGTCATGGATGAATGGACAAACACAGGTATTTCTGCCTGCTGCAGATGAGGATGTAGTTTTTATCTTTTCTCATATCCTCCAGCATTTCTTTAAAGAAGGCATCGGGTTGCGGCAGATTTGTGACTGGTGCAGGTTGTTGTGGACATTCCGTGATTCTTTGGATTTAAAGTTGTTGGAACAACGGATAAAGAGGATGGGGGTGATGACGGAATGGAAAGCGTTTGCAGTACTGGCTGTGGATTATCTTGGCATGCCCGTTGAGGCTATGCCGTTCTATTCAGAGAAACATCGCTGGAAGAGAAAGGCGGACAAGGTGATGGAGTTTGTACTGGAGACCGGCAACTTTGGTCATAACAGGGATTACTCATACAGGCAGAAATATCCATACTTGGTGTATAAGGCAATCTCGCTGTGGCGGCATATTGTGGATACCTTCAAGTATAGCTTCATCTTCCCGCTGGATTCCATGAAAGTTATGATGCGGCGGCTGAAGGTTGGAATTGCTGCTACACTGAAAGGGGCTAATCACGAATAGTTGAGCCTGATGCAACTGGTGGACTATTGACACTCCTCGAAATCGCAGTGGAGTGAGGCAATGGCAACGCTGATATCGTTTCGGATGAAACGCTTTGTGGGTGCCGTAATGTATGTGATGCAAGAAGCCTTGGGGATGGATGCAGAACTTCTGATGTGTCAGCCTTGGAAGAAAGACGGGCAACTCCTGTTGGAAGAGATAATGAAAGCAGGGAGCTTTGGCAAGTATGACGAACGGAACAAGCATCACAAAAGCCGCTGGGCCAATGGCTTGCAGAATGTGAAACGTGACCTTCGCTTCGTCAGCCGCTACCCCCAGGAAGTCTGCTGGATGCCCGCCTGGAAACTGTGGCACTGGTGCTGGAGGAAGCGGAAGGGGTATCTGTGAGGGTTCGTGGTTCAGGGTTATTCGAGTACGGATTTCACGGAATGACACGAAGATAATGAAAGATATAGGATCAAGGCCAAAGGCATTTATGGAAAACGGCGCACGATGAAGTATGTGGTGTATAGGATTTGGGGAGGCACGGTGCAATCGAAGAGATTGAGAGAGCGATGAAAAAGGTGAGACAGAATAAGTCTTGTGAAAAAATGTAATAAATGTGAGGAATAATTGTTATTTTTGCAAAACGGATAATTGTAAGTACATCTTCTTCGGCATTCGCACGGCGAACGTGGTCCACTTGACAGATTGGCGGCTGGAGCAAGAGCGACAAGAGAAAGAGGCGCAAGTTGGGTGAAACAAATAATCCTGAAGGGAGGTCCCAAACAAGAACTTCTGTTCAGACGTAGAGAACAGACGCAAAATCAGAGCCTGAATGAGGCGAAAAACATATAAAACGAGGAGTCGGAAACGGTCCATAACAAGGGAACAGTCACCGCCCCACTCAAATTGAAGACATTAAACGACAATCCCTAATTACACCACAAACTAACGATAATAACTAATTATGGACAGGACAAAAAGCATTGTTTTGATTGCCGATCGATTATTTACGGATGAATACGATGTGTCTTTTGACTCATCGTATCTAGAAAAAATCCCAGATGAATATTATTACGGATTGTTTAACGCATTATGTGAGATTTGTGGGCATAAAATAACTCATTATAATTCACCGCGTGAGTTAATCGACAACGCATATAGACACAAAGATGATTTAGCCTTTACAGTATATGGAGGCGAACATTCAAGGAATCGGATGGCATTAATTCCAGCAATATGTGAAAGCTATCATATTAATTACATAGGGGCTGATACATATGCACGAATACTATGTCAAGACAAGTATTTGTCTAAGGTATATTGTGAAAGATTTGGGATGAAAACAGCGAAGTCATTTCTTCTTGAAAGTATTAATGATATAGAACTAGTAAATAATCTGTGTTTCCCGATAATATTAAAGCCAAATATGGAGGGCAGTTCAATAGGAATTACAGAAGAATCAATTGTAATGAATATGTTTCAAGCTAAATCTTTGGCTGAACGACTCTTCTCAGTTCATAAGCAACCGATAATCGCAGAAGAGTTTATCGCGGGAAAAGAAGTATCATTCTATATTGTCGGGAAAAACAATCACTACTCATTGTTTTCTGCTCTTGAGATATACATAGAAGGCGATGAACAATACTTCTGCGAACACCTGTACTCGGCTGAAATTAAGCATCATTCGGATAGAATCCGACATAGAGAGATAACACGAGAGATTCGCCAAGAGGATATTGACATAATTAAGAAGATATTCACCTCTCTTGGGAAAATGGATTATATGCGCATCGATTGCCGATTGCGACATGGTGAATTATACCTCATTGAATTGACACCAGATGCCTATATTGGCCCTCATTCTGGCTTTGCAGACATCGCCCGTATGTCAGGGAAAACGTATAAAGAATTACTACAACTGGTCATCAATACTGCATATGATATAAATCAAAGTCAAGATGCCAGTTTGAAATAAAGGATAAGGCCCTGTTAACCGAGGCATCTACCCAATTATTATGCTTGTCGGGTAAAGGTGTTCCACTAATCCTATATCTCCAGAGTAGATCATCATCAGATACATACTTTTTTACTTCATTGATATATTTATTATATTCACTTTCATTTCCCAACTTTTCGTAGAACTTGGCAATATTGTAATATGCACTGGCAACAATCTCAACATCATAATACTTCCTTGTCTCAACTGATATGATTAATTCTGGAATTAGCTTTAGTGCAGATTCATTCTCCCCCCTCCAATCTAAGAGAGCCAGTAGATTCACACAGATAGCCGTAAAATCAAAACCCGGTTTCACGGTCAACCGTGCTTGCTGAAGAGCCCATTTTGTGTAATCATCATTATTAGATTGGAACATCCTTACAACTGCAATATTGTTGTAAATTGAGTGTCTTTCCGTTATCTCTCCACATAGTAACCGTCGAGCAATTTCAAATTGTTTCTCAGCTCTTGTAAACCGCCCCGCCAGAGCTGCTTGAACGCCATACGTGATTCTTGAATATGCCTCCATTTTGGGAGCACCATAGTTTTTGAAATGTCGAACGCTTTCCCAAATTGGGGGCAGACTGTTTTTATAACTAATGTCCGAATAGATTAATTCTGCATTTCGAAGGATATAGCCATACTCTATATGGTTTTGATAATCTTCATTATTGATGCATTCATAGTATTCTGCGGCAGCGTTTCTATAATTACCAAGAATGTGGTTTAACATTATTCTTGTTGATCTTAATGCTATGCAATATCCAAGATTATCCTCCCTTGCTTTGTCCAGTTCCTTTTCGCATAGTTTCAACGCCTCCTCTTTCGCGCCTATCTCTTCTAACACAATGATTTTGATAATTGTGAACCGTGGCCCAGAGTAATTTGACGCACATATAATATCATAGGCTTTTTTATAATCACTTAAACCACAATATAATGTAATCAACCATTGATCAATTTTTTCAAGCATCTGGCTCGGCTTTGGTAACGTGTTCTTAAGATTTCTAATAATATCTAAACAACTATCAGGAGCCATCATCCTTGCTATTTCATCGTAAAGATCATCAAGAAGGCGTAGCACTTTTGCATATTGTTTCAAGCATGATGCGTAGTATAATTGTTTGCAAAGGCACATCGTTTTCGAAACGGATATACCTTGACGAGGGGTAGTGTAATAATTCAGCCAGAAACTAAGTGCAATTATTTGGTACTTTTTCCACGTATCATCCTGCAACATGATTGTTGAAATGTAGTCATGTGATATGACAAAATGCTTCAAGGAATTTGGTGTCACAAAACCATCCCGTACAAGCGATTCAATAATCTCCTTAATGGATGAATAAGGATTTTCCAAACGATAAATATAATCAATCTCATCAAGCATTATTGGAGAGATCGGCTCTATGTGATTGAGAATCAGCGACAATACGAACTTCTTTTCGGAATCTAATTTATTTAACGAGTCTTGGGTAAAGTCGTGTTTCTGAGCACCTGATACTTGATATTGACGATAAAAAACGGAATAAAGATAATCTATAAGAGAACGAAGATTATGGGGGTCAGCTATTAGTTTATCAGTAATAATTGATTTTTGAGCATTGGGAATCTGCTCAATAATTCTTACAATATCATTATCAGAAAGGGGGCCTATTTCCATAGTCGCAATCTTCGTCCCCGTTGGCTCGATCCAATCGATTAACTCATGTAGCGAATAGTTACTATTAAAGCCATGGGTATATTCAAAAATAATCGATAGCCTTTCTGCTTGTTTAATTAGTGATATGAGAGAGTCCAAAGATGCTTTATCAATATCTTGGATATTCTCAAAATGAATAATTGTATCTTCCCCTTGATTTAATTCATATTGTATATATTCGTCGATTATTGAGGATCAGCAGTAAAACTATGTGTTTATGCATAGATGTTCTGAAGCCTGAAGAGGAAGTAGTTTACATCTGATACCCCTCGGAGTTGAGCTCTGAACGT
>CAJOLO010000204.1 GCA_905235345.1 uncultured Lachnospiraceae bacterium | reverse complement strand
AGGATATCCATTGGATGCTGATTAATATCGAAAGGATCCGGAACGGAATATGAATAATACTACGAAAAGAATAATGGTTATTATTGAGTGCATTATGTTCATTATCCTTGCAGGTTGCAGTGGGAAACAACCTATGAATATAGACGATAATACCGCAGAGAATACCACAGTTTCAACAGAATACATATTGGAAGAGATTAAAACCACTGCTGCAACAGAGGATACACGGGAGTTAACAACGGAAGAAGTATCAGAAGCGGAGATAGACAATCCGCGGGAGAAACTATTGGTTGCGATAGATCCGGGGCACCAGAGTGAAGATGTTGATATGAGTGACACTGAACCGAATGCCCCGGGATCGGGTGATATGAAGAGAAAGGCCACTGGGGGAACCGTAGGAAAATATACCGGAGTTCCTGAATACAAGCTGAATCTTGATATTTCTCTTATGCTTCAAGAGACTTTGGAGAATATGGGATATCAGGTCATTATGACCAGGGAGGATAATGAGACTGCCATAAGTAATATGGAGAGAGCCTGTCTTGCCAATGATGCCGGTGCGGATATCTCTGTAAGGATACATGCTAACGGAAGTGACGATCCTTCTGTTAACGGCGCACTTGCACTTGTCAGTTCTGATGATAATCCATATGTGGGATATCTGTATGACGAGAGTTATCGTCTTGCTGATAATATTCTGAATTCATATTGCGAATGTACGGGTATGAGGAATCTTGGCGTATCAACTAATGATACAATGACAGGAATCAATTGGAGCGAGATACCTGTTATGATTCTGGAGATGGGATTTATGAGCAATGAATCAGACGATAATAATATGGAAAATGATGACTATCGGGAAAAAATGGTTGAGGGCATTGCTAAGGGGATTGATAAGTATTATGGCTTTGATGGTATGACCGGGAGTTTTCCTGAAAATGATAGCGGTACAAGGGATAATGAGTCATATAATGGTGGAACAGAGGATCTGGAACTTAAAAGTATGGTTGATCAGCTTTTAGAGCAGCAGCGGGAGAAAGGTACAGTTGCATCTGCATATCTGAAGAATCTTAAGACCGGACAGTTCGTTGACCTATCCACTGCCACTCATAGAGCTGCAAGCATAATCAAATTGTACATTGCCGGATGTACATATCAGAATATCAGTATGATAACTGCAGCATCAAATCAGACGGAGAGTGATATAGATGAATTGGTAAGACGTATGATTACAGTAAGTGATAATGATGCAGCCAATACACTTGTGCGAATACTGGGAGGGGGAGATGCGGAGGATGGAATGAATAAAGTTACGTCTTATGCGCAAGCGATTGGCTGTCACGATACAAGAATGGGACGGCTTATGTTGGATTTTAGCTCGGATGAGGACAATTATACAACTGTGACTGATACGGAAACATTTATTGAAAAAATATATAGAAATGAATTAGCCGGCGCTGATAAGATCATATCATATATGAAGCAACAGGAAAGAACGACCAAGATACCGGCAGGGATTCCTCAAGGGATACCGGTTGCCAATAAAACGGGAGAACTTGAGGATGTGGAGCATGATGTAGCAATTGTATATGGTGTGGTGATGAGGCAGATTATATTATCTGCGTGATGTTAAGCAGGGTGCAGGATTGCTCCTCCGGAAGGGAGACTATTAAGGATATTTCGAAGATCGCGTATGAATATTGGAAGTGATAAGATAAAAAGAAGGTATATGTGAAGCATAGCTTAATAGATACGTGTAAACTTCAGATGAAAACACGGGTTATGATATCTGGTATTATTATCCCATAAAAAATATTAAGAAAGGAAAATCATAATATGTGATGTGATAATATGTCATCCGTATATGATGATTTGGGAGGTGCAAATATGTTTTGGAAGAAAATTGCGAAGATTGTGTTGTATATTAATGTAGGGTTTGGCTTGATAGCATCTATTGCCGCTGCAGTGACAATTGGGAGGGTAATGGAAGTGTTTTCCCGTTCCGGAAGTGGAATAGGCTTTTTGATCTTTCTGGTGGGAACTGTAATTACATTGATCAATTGCTGTGTGTTAGGCACTATCTGTGAGATCGGTGATGCTGTTGGGAAGAATGCAGGTGGTAATGCCGGGGTTTCGCCTGCTGCTGACAGAGAGATCAGAAATCGCCTTAAGTCGCTTGAGAACAAGGTTGAAGGCATGGTAGCAGCAAAGAGAGAAGATTTTTCCAATAAGGAAGCAAGTTCTGTTAATGGTGATGACTATCTGGATCTTGATGCAACAGTAGTACTTCCTGAGTCTGCTTTCGAGGAGATGGGACTTGTTATAAATAAGGATAGATCTGATAATCAGAAAAAGTCTGAATCGTCTGAACTTAAACGTAAAGAGCCGGTTGCATTCTGTGTTAACTGCGGTGCAAAGAATAAGACAGACTCGGCATTTTGTTTTTCGTGTGGCAGCAAACTTTAAATGAAAAATATATTTTATTTATAGCTAAAAAATGTTATTATAAAAAAGTATATTTTGTTGACGGCAGAATATACATGACATTTTGAGTTTGTGTGATAGGGAATATAACTATGGAGAAGCAAGAGATACAAGAACAGCTTAATTCAATATGGAAGGGTTGGGAACTGAAGGAGCTGATAGGCGAAGGTTCTTATGGAAAGGTGTATAAGATTGAACGTGATGAATTCGGACATGTATATCAGTCAGCACTGAAAGTGATAACAATTCCACAATCCTCAGCAGAATATAAATCGGTTATTAATGATGGCATGGACGAGGCGAGTGCAAAGGAATATTTTTACAGTATCGTTAAAGATATCGTTGAAGAATTTACACTTATGTCACGTCTTAAAGGAAATACTAACATAGTAAGCTATGAAGATCATGCTGTTATAGAGATTCCTGATGGCATAGGTTGGAATATATTCATTCGTATGGAATTGCTCACGCCGGTTCTTGATTATTACAGAAAAAGTACCTTATCAATCCGTAATATAGTAAAGCTTGGGATAGATATGTGTTCCGCTTTGGAGATATGTGGACAGTATAATATTATCCACAGAGATGTAAAGCCTGAAAATATTTTTATATCAGAGCTTGGCAGCTATAAACTGGGAGATTTTGGAATAGCGAAACAATTAGAGAAGACATCCGGCAGTCTGTCACGCAAAGGAACAATAAATTATATGGCGCCCGAAGTATATAAAGGAGAGAAGTATGACCAGACAGTAGATATATATTCTTTGGGACTGGTGTTGTACAGATTTCTGAATAACAATAGAATGCCTTTTGTTCCGCCGCATCCTCAGCCAATTCTGTATGCTGACAAGGAAGAGGCTAATATTAAGAGAATGAAAGGACTTGAGATGGATCCGCCATGCAATGCTCTTGGGAAACTGGCTGATGTTGTTATTAAGGCATGTTCATTTGATCCTGAGAACAGATACAAAAGCCCGTCTGATATGAAAAGGGATTTGATATCGTTACTGAATGACGGGGATGAAAGTGAAGATGCATATTCGGATAACGATGGCATACATAAGATTGATGTAAATTATTATTCTCGTAAAGCAGCAGAGAATGAGACTGTTACATATAAGAGTACGGAGCTGCCAATTGGTGAAAAGTCAGATTATGGTGTAAGGAAAGATGATAGTAATCCTATCGATGATCCGATGCCGGTTAGCTCAGATCCGATGATAGTTAGTACGGACACAGGTTCCGGGAAGAAATGGATACCTGTGGTATTGACGATAATAGTTCTTATGGCTGCAGGTATATTGGTGTATTTCTTCTATAATAATTCAAGAAAGAGTACTGTGCCGTATATTACCGGCATGACTGTTGACGAGGCTAATGCACTTGTTACACAGGATGAATATGAACTTGTGGTTCAGCAGACAGGCGAGGATTATTCCGATTCCATTGAAAAGGGAGATATCATTTCCCAGAATATCTTAGAGGGTACATCTGTTGATAAGGGCACGGTTATTGAGGTAATCGTAAGCAGGGGAGCAAGAATCAGTATTCCTGATCTGGTTGGTCATGAAACCCGGGAGGCGGAAGATATAGCGGTCTCTGCAGGACTTAACTATAATGTCAGCGAGGAAGTATATTCTGATGATGTTGAAGCCGGTATTGTCATGACACAGGACCTTGAAGCCGGAACCGATGCAGATGAAGGACAGACGATATATGTAACTGTCAGTAAAGGAAAGGAGCTTATTGCTGTTCCCAATGTGACCGGCATGAATTCGGATGAAGCGATAGCTGTGCTTGCAGATCTGATGCTCACATATGAAATATCAGAGGAATATAGCAATGATGTTGAGGCTGGTAATATAATAAGTCAGGACATTGCGGAGGGGAACATGGTCGAGAAGAATACTATGGTCAAGCTTGTGAAAAGTATCGGGCCTGAGCCTAAGCCTAAGACAACTACGACTACCGCTCCAAGATCAACCGGTTCAAACAGTTCAGGCAAATCATCGAAGTCATCAAAGTCAAACAAAAGCAGTGGTGAAGTTATATGGGAAGATGTGAAATGAAAATAGAATTACAGTATTAGAAGGAGGAACAGAACAATGAAAAATAAGAGAAAAACAGGAAGGATAATGTCGTTTGTTACGGCACTTGCTATGTCGCTATCCATGCTTGGCGGGGTGGCAACAAACAAGTTCATTGCAGGTTAAGGCGGCGGCAACCGTAAGCAATCCGAGGATTGCGGATGATGGAACAGTAACGTGGGATAAGATAACATTTGGAAGTTATTATCAGGATGCTATTTTTGAAGCAGAGCCTATTAAGTGGAGAATACTTGATATAGATAGTGAAGGAAATGCTTTCCTTCTGGCAGATGAGGGACTGGACTGTAAGCCATATAATAATACGAATGAATCGTGCACATGGGAGACCTGTACATTAAGAGACTGGCTTAACGGAACGGATACTTATGCAGGTGATGATACTGCATTCATCAAAGCTGCATTCACGGATGAAGAGAGAAATGCAATTATAGAAACTACCGTGGTTAATAATGATACTAATAGTACGGAAGACAATAACACCAATGATAAGGTATATCTGTTATCTATAGGGGAAGCTTCGAATGCTTCTTATGGATTTGATGAGACCTTTTATGTTCCTGCTTCTGGTGGTGAAAGCAGGTCAAGGCAGGTAAAGTCAACGGATTATGCAAGAAATAAAGGTGTAATGTTCAGAAACGGAAACATATCTGACAAGTACAACTGTTGTTGGATGCTACGCTCGCCCAGTATTGATAATAATCGTTCTGCAAGCGTGGGTTACTTGGGCTGGGGTTATTACGATAATGGTGCTTTTAATGGTTCTTTTGTCTGGACTGTTGATCACGCTGTACGTCCCGCTTTGCATGTTAATCTTTCATCTTTATATGTGAGGGATGCTGGTAGTGTGACTTCGGAGGGAAGTGTAACAGTAGGAACAAACACCTCCCAAAGTAGTGGTGAATATAAAAAACCATCGGTAGATTCTAATGGCGTTACCACATGGGATTGTGTGTATTTCGGAAAATATAAGCAAAGCGCCTCATTTGAGAAAAAGCCTATAGAGTGGAGAGTTCTTTCGGTAAATGGTAATGATGCATTCGTTTTAGCTGATAAGGCACTTGATTGTAAGCCTTATAATGAGAAGAGTGTGGGAGAAACTAACGGTATTTTTGATTATTCATGTACATGGGAGACCTGTACGCTTCGTGACTGGCTTAACGGAACGGAAGATTATGCTAGTGATGAAACAGCATTCATCAAAGCAGCATTCACGGATGAAGAGAGAAATGCAATCATAGATACAGAATTGGTTAATGATGATAATGATACTTATGGTACGGAAGGCGGTAACAATACAAAAGATAAGATATATCTGTTATCCATAGGAGAATCATCGAATGCATCTTATGGATTTGATGAGGGATTAGATGGTGAATGCGAGTCAAGGCAGGCAAAGACGACGGACTATGCAAGAATTTTTGAAATTGACTCTTGGCATACCGGTTATGCTGGAAATAGTTCCTGGTGGCTGCGCTCGCCTGGTTACTCTGCTAACTGCGCGGCGGTCATAAGTAATGTCGACTCGTGCTTCATTAGTAGTGCTGCCGTCAGCAGTTGTTCTCGTGTGCGTCCCGCTTTGCATGTTGATCTGTCATCTTCATATGTGAACTCTTCGGGTGCGATATCTTCAAATGGTGTTGTGGTAACGGCTGAGGAAATTGAAGCAAAAAAAGAAGCAGATAAAGTAATCGACCTTATATCAGCAATCGGAACAGTAACAAAGGACAGCAAGACTGCAATTGATTCTGCAAGAGATGCTTATGATGCATTGCCGGAATCTGCTAAAGATAATGTGACAAATTATAGTGCGCTGCAAGAGGCAGAATCAAAGTATG
>CAJOLO010000203.1 GCA_905235345.1 uncultured Lachnospiraceae bacterium | reverse complement strand
TTATGATAGTAGAAATAATTGTAATGCAATTATAGATACGGCTTCGAAAACACTAATATCAGGTTGCTGAAATACTGTCATTCCAGAAGACGTGACAAGCATAGGAGATTCTGCGTTTGAAGGATGCGTTAGTCTTACGGACATCACGATACCGGATGATGTGAAAAGCATAGGATGGAGTGCGTTTTATGGTTGCGAAAGTCTTACGAACATCACGATACCGAATAGTGTGACAAGCATAGGAAAGTATGCGTTTAATGAATGCAGTAGCCTTACGAGTATAGTAGTAGAGAGCAGTAATGGAGTTTATGATAGTAGAAATGAATGTAATGCAATTATAGAAACAGCTTCGAATACACTAATATTAGGTTGCCAAAATACTGTCATTCCAGAAGGAGTGACAAGCATAGGAGAGCACGCGTTTAGCTCATGCAAAAGTCTAACGAACATTACGATACCGAATAGCGTGACAAGCATAGGATGGTTTGCGTTTGATGGTTGCGAAAGTCTTATGAGTGTTATGATTGGAAACAGTGTGAAGATCATAGCAAATAGTGCGTTTTTTGATTGCACTAATCTTACGGATATCATGATACCAAGCAGTGTGACGGGAATATCACCTTATGCGTTTGGATATTATTTTGATGATAATTGGGTTCGCCATAAGGTTAACGGATTTACAATTTACGGCAAGACGGGCTCTGAGGCTGAAACATATGCCAAAGATGAAGGATTTACTTTTGAAAATTGTTATGAAAGTGGTACATGCGGAGCATCTTTGACCTGGGATTATAATTTGCAGAATAAAACTCTTACTATTTCCGGAACTGGCGAGATGGATGATTATGATGCTAAGTCCCCATGGGATGGTTACAAGACGGATATTCAAAAAGTAGTTATAGAAAATGGCGTGACAAGCATAGGAGCTTATGCGTTTAATTATTGCAAAAGTCTAACGGACATCACGATACCGGATGGCGTGAAAAGCATAGGAGATGATGCGTTTAGAGAATGCAGTTTTCTCACAAGTATAAGGATACCGGATGGCGTGACAAGCATAGGAGATAGTGCGTTTTATGATTGCGGTAGTCTAACGAACATCACGATACCAAACGGAGTGACAAGCATAGGAGATAGTGCGTTTTACTACTGCAGTAGCCTTACAAGTGTAACGATACCAAACAGTGTGACAACCATAGTATATGGTGTGTTTTACGGATGCAGTAGTCTTACGAGTATCACGGTAGGAAACAGTGTGACAACCATAGGAGATTCTGCGTTTTGCAACTGCAGTAGCCTTACAAGTGTAACGATACCAAACAGTGTGACAAGCATAGGAGATTACGCGTTTTGCAACTGCAGTAGCCTTACAAGTGTAACGATACCAAACAGTGTGACAACCATAGGAGAATATGCGTTTTGGAGCACGGGCCTTACAAGTGTTTATATATCCCCAAATGTAACCACCATAGGAGATTACGCGGTTGGATTTAATTATATGTTCATAAAGGTTGAAGAATTTAAAATTTACGGCAAGACGGGCTCTAAGGCTGCAATATATGCCGAAGATAATGCAATTAAATTTATTGATGAAGATACTACGAATGTTTCCGATGCTTCAGTGACAGTTGGAAATCAGACATATACAGGTTCTGCACTGACACCGGAGCCTACGGTGCAGATCGGCAAAAAGATACTGACAAAGGATACGGATTATACGGTTAAATTCGCTAATAATACTGATGCAGGCATCGCAACTGTGACCATTACCGGAATGGAACCTTACACAGGTACTGTCTCCAAGGATTTTACGATTATTAAAGCAGACATTTCCACTGCAGAGGTAAAGCTTTAATGTAGAAGGAAAGGTGGTGTCTGTTATGGGTGGTGAGATATATGAACTCCACACAGAACGATTGATAAGAGAGACAACTGAGAAGGTGACGGCTGATGTGACTGAGAAGGTGACGGCTGAATTTCAAGAACAGATTGCCGAGGACAAAGAACGAATTGCCGCTTTAGAGGCAAGGATTGCGGAGCTTGAAAAGAACAACAAGCCGGCATAATAACATGTTTTTAAGAAGATAACGAAATAAGTATTAAGTAAGGTATCTTTATCATTTGCATACACACAATAATCACAGGGGCTGTTGTCTGTTAAGGACAGCAGCCTTTATGATATGGGTAAATGGTATCTTTTGCATATAATCTAGGCAATACTTGTCTAAGTATATTGTAAATGGTATAATCTGAAAATAGGTATTTATGTTTGGGAAATACCTGCTATTCTGAAAAACGGGAAAGGAATAAATCTTAACATGGTATCCTGATTGGTTAAGGTTAGGCATGGATATGCAATATAGAAAGGATAAATACGGAAACGATATATCGGTACTCGGATTTGGATGTATGAGATTCACTAAAAAAGGTAATGCCATTGATATTGATAAAGCAGAGGCTGAGATTATGGCGGCATATAAGGCAGGTGTCAATTATTACGATACTGCTTATATATATCCGGGCAGTGAGGCAGCAATCGGAGAAATCTTTGAGCGCAACGGTATTCGTGAAAAGATCAATATTGCAACTAAGCTTCCGCAATATATGCTAAATAGCAGGGCGGCTGTTGATAAGTACTTTGACGAGGAATTATCAAGACTTAGAACCACATATGTTGATTATTATCTGATGCACCATTTGACGGATGTATATATGTGGGAGAAACTTAAAGAGATTGGGATACTTGAATGGATAGAGGAGAAAAAGGCAAGTGGGCAGATAAGAAATATTGGTTTTTCATACCATGGTAACACAGAGAATTTTCTGAATATACTTAATGACTATGATTGGGATTTCTGTCAGATACAGTATAATTATCTGGACGAGAATACACAGGCGGGCGCCGAAGGGCTTAAAAGTGCCGCTGCAAAGGGAATACCTGTCATTATCATGGAACCGTTAAGGGGCGGAAGGCTGGTTAACATGCTTCCGGATACAGCCAGGAAGACCTTTGCGGAAAGCGGCAGAGGATGGACGCCGGCACAGTGGGCTTTCCGCTGGCTATATAATCAGCCGGAAGTTACATGTGTTCTTTCAGGCATGAACTCAGTGGAGATGGTGGAGGAGAACTGCAAGACTGCTGATGAGGCTGTTCCGGGGCATCTTACGGAAGATGATTTCAAGTTGCTTCAGAAGGTGACAGGGCAGATTCGTGAAAAAGAGAAGGTGGGTTGCACGGGTTGCCGCTACTGTATGCCATGTCCGATGAATGTGGATATTCCGGGAACATTTCGCTGCTATAATGCCATGTACATGGAATCCAAAAACGGAGGCAGAATAGAGTATTTTCAGACGGTTGCTCTTACGAAGGAACCCGCATTTGCAAGTCAGTGTATTGAATGTGGTAAATGTGAGATGCACTGTCCGCAGAATATTCCTATACGAGAGAAACTTAAAGAAGCGGATAAGGCACTTAGACCGCTGCCGTTCAAGATTGGAATAAATGTAGTCAGGAAATATATGTTACGCAAGGCAAAGAAGTAAAAGACTAATAGAGGTGAGGGCGTGAAAGTATATGTTAATTTGAAACAACTGGGCAGGCAGAAAAAGAAACTCAATAAGGTACCTTTTGAATATGAGAGCATACCGGAAAGTGTGGGGGAACTGATTGAGCTTACAGTGGAGCTTATGGTGGCTGCATTTATAAAAAGAGTTGAATTTTCAAAGACCGGAAATAATCCTGATGTCATGGATGAAAGTGAAATTGAGGCGCGCGCAGAGCTTGGAAAGATAGCATTTGGCTTTGTGTATGGTAAAACGGAAATCGATATGGATAAAGCGAAAGAAACTGCTTTGCAGGCCTATGAGGACGGGCTGGTGAGAATATTCATCGGGGATGAAGAGACGGGTACATTAGATGATGAGATAATAATAAATGATGGTGCTGAACTGACCTTTGTAAAGCTTTCAATGCTGGCGGGAAGAATGTGGTAATGTAAAGGAGATTATGATGGCCAAAGATGAGAACAGGCTTAGAAAGATTGCTGAAGAATATAAGCAGAAGCTGGAGGAAAAGGATGACAGATTATTGACAAAATACCCGGGAAAGGTATCCGAGTTTCTCAGATTGAACGGATGGAATGACAATTATAACAATACCGGAATCGTGCAGGAGCTCGCTGATTTTTTGCGGGATAGTTCGCACAAGCCTTCGGAGTTTTGGATGCCTTATATGAAGATGGGGTGGGTCGATGAAAGTCTTCATGAGGATCTGATCTATTGTCTGGATAATGTCTGTTCATGGCAGATTTCCGATTCTCATTACAGGAGATCATTGCGTGGCAGCAGATATGATCTGTATATTGATAAATACGTAAGGATTATAAAAGGCTTTCACAGAGTATCCGGCATAGGAGAGGATATACTGAGTATAATGAAAGGGGAACTGCCGGAGGAAAAGGCGGCATATATCAGATATGGTATGTATTCGCAGGCAGAGGATGAATATCTGATCGCAGCCCGTATCCATAATGGGGATAAGGAACTCATACAGTACCTGCTTGATCAGATCTATGAGGAAGGCGGTCATTTATCTTATCTGAGGATTAGAGCAATCATGATGAGCGGCAATACGGAACTTTTGGAAGCACTTGGTAAACTGCTGCTTGCGGCAAGACTTCAGGAAGGAGTGCGGCAGTCGATCTGTGAGAATATGGATTGCGGGTGCATGGAATCATTTACCTGTCTTTTTAAGATCATTATGGATAATAATCTGATCAGATACTCATCTGTTATGCGTGCGGCAGCCACATGGACAGGACTTCTAAGCGAAGAATCAAGTGATAACGATCGCATAAGCAGAAAACAGGTAGGGCTTATAGGGGATTATATAGCAGATGAAGATGCTCGAAGCAAAGCGCTTGAAAGTGAAGACAGTATGGAGATATATCTGGCTCTTTGGAGCTATGGAACGACAGATGTCTGCATTGCTACCAACAAGGTGATCGAGCTTTGTATAAAAGGGAGCAGACACCAGAGAATG
>CAJOLO010000202.1 GCA_905235345.1 uncultured Lachnospiraceae bacterium | reverse complement strand
TATGTGGAGAATATGGATGACGGTATAAGATTTGTGTGTCTTGGAAAGGGAAGCTGTATGGGGGTTTCGCAGTATGGAGCGAACTCAATGGCGGAAAAAGGAAAGAGCATGGAGGAAATAATTACATATTATTATGGAGATGTAAGTATTGAACAGGCATTCAGTGATTGACAGTGCTTTATATTTTCTGTTATATTGGATAAAACTATTGAGATGTTTACTAATTAACAAGAAGGATATATCATATGCGAAACAACAGATTTTTTCTTTCATATCTTCCTGTGATGGCAGCATTCGGTATTCTGTCTATATGGCTGGCGAATAGGTATAATGGAAAGACTGTTATGATGGAATACAGGCATGATAATTCCGAGACCGCTGTGTATGAGGGTGGAGAAATCAGTGATGAATCGGTAAGTGTACGCAGGGAACGTGCGGAAGGTGACAGGATAAATGGTTCAGAACTCAAAGATAATGGTATGCCGTATGCCATAAAGGTTAATAAGAAGAATAATGTGGTCACTGTATATGCACCAGATGATAATGGCGTATATAACAAGCCGGTTAAAGCAATGGTTTGTTCTGTGGGAAATGACGGGGATACGCCGACAGGAAAGTTCAGCCTTGGAGAGCGTTACAGATGGCGGGAACTTTTTGGGGATTGTTATGGGCAATATGCTGTCAGAATTACAGGTAATATATTATTTCATTCGGTTCCGTATTATACCCGCAATAGTGCTGATCTCGAGGTGGATGAATATAATATGTTGGGAGAAAGTGTTTCGGCGGGATGTGTGCGACTTTCTGTAATAGATGCAAAATGGATATATGACAATTGTGACAATAAGACAATTGTTGAGATATTTGAAAGTGATTATGATGGACCACTGGGGAAACCTGTTTCGGCACATATTGCAAGCATGGATGGAATGAATTGGGATCCAACAGATCCGGATAGGAATAATCCGTATATGAAGAATGCTCCGGTTATAGTCGGTGCATTTGACAGAGAAGTTGAAAGATATAGTGATTTTGATATAACAGCAGGTATAACGGCGCTTGATAAATACGGGAATGATATTACTGATCGTATGAAGGTTCAGGGAAGGGTTGATAGCGACACCTGCGGAGATTATCAGGTAACATATTCTGTTACTGATGAAAATGCCGAACATACATCCACTATGGTTGTTTTCAGCGTTGTGGATGATGAATTGCCAAGGCTTGAGGTTAATCAGGTGGTTACATCGATTGGTATGAATCAGACAACTTCCGGGAAACGGTTATTAGAACTGCTCAGGAAGAATGTTACAGCGTATGATGGTGAAGAATTGCTTCCTGATGATAGTATTATTGTTGATTATTCCGAACTTTTTACGGTGGAATATGGGAGCTGTCGTGTAAAATATATGGCGAAAGATTCTGAAGGAAATCAATCAGACATTGTGGTGCTGACGGTGGATGTTGATCTTGAAGCTCCTATGCTTACAATGAAAGAAGATTTTCGGAGTGAGATAAGTAAGGATAAGATTTTAGATGATGAATATATGCTTTCATTGGTTGAGGCATCTGATAACAGTGGGTATGTTGATGTAGAGGTATCCAGACCGTTATATTATCAGGACGAAGAACTTTATAAGGTAATGTATTATGCAAAAGATAAGGTCGGCAATATCACAACTCTCAATGTGGCATACCGGTTGAAGTAGTTTGGAATCCATTTAATTATTATTCAGATAAAAGTTGATATAATTGTGCTGTAAGTGAATAAATTATCTGCTCTGTGTAAAAACTATACACAGAGGTGATGAAAATGAATAATAACGATACAACATTTTTACAAAAGATAAAAGATAATGCATTTTATATTGCACTTGGGGTGGGAATCCTGGCGATAATTGCAGTAATTGCAGTTTATACAATGGGACGTGATGGCGGAGTAAATGATGATAATGAGGTCGATCTCAATCAGTTCTCGGAGTATTCATCAATAACAACAGAGAGAGATTCAAATACGAATAGAAGACAGGAAAAAAATACTGCGAACTCGACGGACAATCATATAAATACATCAGAAGAGGATCGTATGAAAAGCAATAATGATGAGACCGGGAATATTTCCGATGTAAAGAAAGCTTCGGATAATAAGACAGAGAATGAACAGGTTTCGGAGGATTCTATAGCAGAGGATGACATAGCGGATACAAGCAGTACAGAAGCAGTCAGACAGGGAGACGCATCGGAAGATGGGGAACAGCTTCCTGTAACAGCGGATGTTGCAGAACAGCTTCCTGTTACCGCAGATGTTGGAGAACTTAATTTCAGTAGTGATAAGACACTCACATGGCCTGTAAGCGGTGAAGTTATACTTCCTTATAGTATGGAGACAACTGTATATTACAAGACGTTGGATCAGTATCGGACTAATCCGGGAATGCTTATTGCGGCAGGAAGTGGAACCACTGTTAAAAATGCTTATCTCGGAAAGGTTGTTAAAGTAACAAGTGATAACACGTATGGAAATATCGTTACAATATATATAGGTAATGATTACAGTCTGGTATATGGTCAGCTTGATACAATATATGTCAAAGAGGGTGATTTCGTCAAAGCAGGAGAGTCGGTAGGAACTATTGGAAAACCTACGGATAGTTTTGAGGATGAGGGAAACCATTTGTTCTTTAAGATGTTAAAAGGTGATGCACCGGTTGATCCTATGGAATTTATGGAATAGTATAAATAAAAAAGAATGGCCTGCGACAATGATAAGCAGACCATTCTTTTTATGTAAAAAAATATAAATAATTAATTTTCATATTTTTTCATGCTTTTTTTATGGGAAATCTTGACAGTAAATACATCATGTTGTATAGTCTTTTTTGACAAAACTCATTATTTATATGAGATGTATAATGTAATATAATGATGTGATGAGTAATATATAGTAATATAGTACATCACATAATGGATTGCCATATGGGCATTAAGAAAAATGTGTAAAGGAGAACAGTCATGTTAGAAAAGATGAAAGAGATTATCGCAGAGCAGTTGAGCGTAGACGAAAGCGAGATCGAATTAACTTCTGATTTTAAGCTCATTGGATCTTTTTGAGTTGGTAATGGCTCTTGAGGAGGAGTATGATGTAGAGATTCCTTCAGAGGAGTTAGAGAATATTGCAACTGTTGAGGATGTTATCGAGTATTTGAAGGCTCATGGCGTTGAGGCATAATTGTAATATTATATGAGGATTATAAAAAGACCATCCGTGTTATGGATGGTCTTTGTTTCTTTGCAGATTAGCAGTTTGTCGCTTTCAATGAGCAGCCATTATATTCGCTTGCCGATGTATGTAAAAGCAAAAAAGTAACTAAACAGCAATATTTTGAAAGGAGTCTCACAATGAATACCCCACCCCCACTTTTTTTTCATGTAGATGTTAATAATGCGTTTCTTAGTTGGGAAGCTATTTATCGTCAGACTGTCCTTGGCGAAACAGAGGATATCCGTAATATCGATGCGATAATATGCGGTGATATCAGCAAGCGTCATGGTGTTGTGCTGGCTAAATCGATGTCTGCTAAGAAGAGTGGAGTTAAGACCGGTGAGCCGGTGGTGGATGCAATGAAGAAATGTCCGGGGCTTAAGCGTTTTGAACCTCACATGAATTATTACCATGAGAGGTCAGCTGATTTAATGGAGATATTTGCTGCATATGCACCTGTGGTGGAGCAGTGCTCGGTGGATGAGGCATTTCTTGATATGACAGGAACAGGGAAGCTTTACGGTGATCCGGTGATGTTTGCTCATAGACTTAAGGATGAGGTCCGTGACACATTGGGATTTACTGTTAATATAGGTATATCAACCAATAGACTGTTAGCTAAAATGGCAAGCGATTTTGAAAAACCGGACAAGGTTCATACATTGTTTCCCAATGAGATAGAGAAGAAAATGTGGCCGCTTCCGGTAGAGGATCTTTTCTTTGTGGGAAAATCAACTGCAGTAAGATTACATTCCCTTGGCATTCATACGATAGGGGATATTGCAAGATGTGACCGGTCGGTAATGAAAGCACATTTTAAAAGTCATGGCGAGGTAATATATGAGTTTGCCAATGGGATAGATAATACATTGGGGCAGCGGGGAGAAGAAGATCAGAAAGGATATGGTAATTCTACAACCATTTCTTATGATGTGAAGATAGCAGAGGATGCCTATACAATAATCAGAAGCTTGTGCGAGAAGGTATGTGCCAGAATGAGGGCTGACGAGGTGCAGGCATTGGTACTCTCTGTGGAAATTAAGGATAGTAATTTTGCGGTGCACCGACATCAGAGAAGTCTGCTTTCTCCGACAAATGTTACATCGGAATGTTTTAAAACGGCATGTGAATTATTTGATGAAATGTGGGATGGTTCACCTATAAGATTGCTTGGAGTGACTGCCAACAAGGTGACGGATAGTGGAATGCGTCAGCTGAATTTTTTTGATATGGATACCCATGACAAGATGCAGAATCTGGATAAAGCATTGGATTTGATTCGTAATAAATACGGAGATGATGCAATTACACGTGGAAATATGTTGTGATGTATTTCACTGCCATTTAATTAAATTCTTTCCCGTGACTCTGTATAGAGAAGATGACATCGTAATGAATGATATTATTATGATTAGTGGATAGTATAAGATTACAGAAGTCCTTGTAGTCTGTATTCGATTACTTTGGCAGCAACGACTTTGTGATATTTTTCGTATTTTGTAAATCGCTCATTATCCTTCTCGGTCGGGAATGGAATGCGCTCACGATTCATATTGTCTTCAAGGTCATATAACTTTACCTGGGTTGCCAGAGGATTTGTCAGAACACGATTGATAAAGTCACCATAGTCTTCACCGTTGTTTCTTGTTATGCAGGAGATTGCGTCAAGTATTTCTTCGGAAAAGCCTTCGGTTCTTAGCATATCTAAAGTAACAGGAGTATCTTCAACAACGTCGTGAAGAATACCTACAATCTGTTCGCGTTCGTTTTGTCCCCTGAGCATGACTCTGATGGGATGAAGAATATATATCTTTCCGGCTTTATCAATTTGCCCTCTGTGAGCTTCCACAGCGATTTCGATAGCTTTCTCCAACATAAGTGTACTCCTTGATATGATTGACATTATGTAGGTCTGGTCGCGATAATATTTACTCCGATTGGCGAATAATGTGTCCCACCGGATCACGCAATTACACAAGTACTGTCTAAGTAATAATACTATATTTGAAGTGAATTCACAAGTATAAAAACATTTTTGCAATATACTTTGAAAAAAATTAAAAATACTAGTGACATTTTGAATAAAATGTAGTACAATACTTTTTGTTTGCAGATGAGCGTTATGAATACACAGTGATTCTGCTTAGTATATTTGAATCGGGATGTGGCTCAGTTTGGCTAGAGCGCCACATTAGGGATGTGGAGGTCGCAGGTTCAAGTCCTGTCATTCCGACTTAGGAAATACCTGAATACCGTTAGGTGTAGAAGAGAGTTAGAATATCTAACTCTTTTTCTGTTACTAAGAAGA
>CAJOLO010000201.1 GCA_905235345.1 uncultured Lachnospiraceae bacterium | reverse complement strand
AGGTTCTCCGATACTTTTTTATAAATCTCCTCATCAGGTGCTTTTATACATAGATTTTCTAACTCTTCTCTACAATATCTGTTAAATATTGGCATCTCTAAGCATTCCATAAATTTCCTCCATGTTCAGATACTCACGTAATGTATCTGCCAATTTATCATATTGCTTTTCCTTAAAACTCTGATAATCGTCAATCTCTCCTTGTTGAATTGTAATTCCCTTACATTTTGCAAGTGTCTGAATCACCGTTTCTGCGATATTACCCTTATCAAATATCCCATGCACATATGTTCCATACACATTTTTATTGCTGCCGGATATAATCACCCGGGGGTTCGATAAAGCTTCAGTGTTCTCATTATCCAAAAAAACAGATTCACCCATATGGATATTTCATATCCTGTATATTCCAATCCCGAAAGACCGGTAAATAATCCGTTTAATGCCGGAAGCTTACCTTTGACCTGACGTCGTATCTTTGTTTCTTTGATCATTGTAGCAACAGGAAGTAACTCCATTCCACGTATAGTACCTCCTTCTTCAATTCCATCAGGATCAGAAATCTTTTCTCCAAGCATCTGATAACCGCCACATATGCCTATGACAGGAATTGTTTCTGCCATTTTCTTTACCTCTGCCTCTAAACCGTTTTGACGCATCCACTTTAAATCTCCCATTGTATTCTTGCTTCCCGGAAGAATTATCATATCGGGATGCTTAAGTTCTGAAACGCCGGTAACATAGCGCACAGACACTTCCTTCCTTTGTTCAAATACATTAAAATCCGTAAAATTGGATATCATAGGATACCGGATCACTGCGATATCTATACAGGATACCGCTTTTTTTTCGAAACGTTCCGTCAGACTGTCTTCATCCTCCAAAGCCAAATCCATATAAGGAACAACCCCGGTCACAGGAACCATACCTTTTTCCTCTAACATACTGATCCCCGGATCAAGTATCGTTTTGTCTCCCCTGAATTTGTTGATGATCAACCCTTTTACTCTTGCTTTTTCTTCTTCGGTAAGTAACATGAGCGTTCCCAAAAGCTGCGCAAACACTCCGCCCCGATCAATATCCCCCACTAAAAGTACCGGAGCATCTACAAGCTTGGCTAAGCCCATGTTAACAATATCATTTTCTTTGAGATTAATTTCTGCCGGACTGCCGGCACCTTCTATCACAATTATATCTGCATATTCCTCCAATTTACGAAAAGCCTTCATGATATCCGGAATCAACTGTTTTTTATATGCAAAATAATCTCTTGCACTCATATTACCAAGCACTTCCCCATTCACAATAACCTGTGAACCGGTATGATTGGTCGGCTTTAACAAAACAGGATTCATACATACCATTGGAGATATACCTGCAGCCTCTGCCTGCATGACCTGTGCCCTGCCCATTTCAAGCCCTTCCTTTGTGATAAAGGAATTAAGTGCCATATTCTGGGATTTAAACGGAGCAACTTTATATCCGTCCTGTTTCATTATTCTGCAAAGTCCGGCCACAAGAAAACTCTTTCCTGCATTGGACATCGTTCCCTGAATCATAATAACCTTTGACATACAAAACCATGCCTTTCATTTTATTCTTCACGATTGATCATCTCAACTGTTTTTCCGATTTTTCCTGCATATTCCAACAAATCTTTATTGGCATCTTCAAAGCTTCCGAATTTCTTTCTGCAGCATAATACAAGACTGCAGGAACCTATGGCTTGATACGCACGCTGCAGGGAAGCTTCATCTACAGGTTCGAACGCTTTTACAGAGATAAACTCTGCCGCCAACGCTCTTGCGACAGGATAATCCAGATCATTCTCAAAAAGAATTCCGGTTATAAAAGCTTTTCTTTCCCGTTGCAATCTGCGATATATACCTCTTCCGCTGCCTCCTCCCGCAATAACAAAAATATCAGGTTTTCCGCATGGCGGCTCTAGCTCCATACTTCCGTTCTCTTCATCAAAGCTTCCAATCTCTATACCAAATAAAGACTTGATATAACCTGTCTGAAAAACCTCTTCCGGACTTCCAAAACGTTCCACATACTCCCCATTTACACACAATATTCGATCTGATACCCTCTGTGCAAGCTCCAACTCATGAATCGACATAATAACTGTCAATCCTTTTTGGGCTCGCAAATCCTGTAAGACAGACAGAAATTCAAGCTTATGCTTCACATCCAAAAAGGAGGTCGGTTCATCCAGGATAATTATCTCCGGTTCCTGACAGATTGCTCTGGCAAGCATAACCCTCTGTCTTTGACCATCACTGATTTTCGTGAAATCTCTGTCCTTTATTTCCGTTACATGGACTAATTCCATTGCCTGCTCTATAAGCGGATAATCTTCTTTCGATACAATTCCAAGATGTCCGGTATACGGGTATCTGCCTGTGGCAACAACATCCTCACAGGTCATTAATTCCGTCTTCATTTTTTCTGTAAATACCACCGCCATTCTTTGTGAGAGTTCTGTCCCCGACATCAGCGCAAGCTCTTTTTTATCCAGATACACCACTCCGCCGATCAGTTTGAGCTGCTTAGCAATACTCTTTAATATGGTAGATTTACCTGCTCCGTTAGGACCGATCAATGTCAGAATCTCCCCCTTATTCAACCCGATATCAATATTCTGAATCAATGGTTTACCCTGATAGCCGACGCTCATCTTCTCAGTTTTAAAATAATATTCCATTATAGTCTCTCCCACTATCTCTTACGCTCTGCCATAACCCATAACACCACCGGCGCTCCAAAAAATGCTGTAACTGTACTTATTGAAAGTTCGGTTGGCGCAAGAATTGTTCTTGCGAGCAGATCACAGAACAGACAGAATACACTTCCGCCCAGAAAACAAGCCGGTATCATTACAAGCGGTTCTGAGGTTCCCAACAGTTTTTTTATCAGATGAGGCGTTGCTATTCCGACAAATGAAATCGGACCGGCAAATGCTACAATACAAGCAGATAAAACACTTGACAAAATAACAAGGCATATTCTTAAGAAGCGGATATTTACTCCCATATTCTGTGCATACACCTCTCCGAGCAGATATGCCCCAATTGGTTTTGATAAAAGAAACACAAGTATAGAAGTTAAGGTAACTACAACTGACATAACCTTCACATGCTCCCAGGTCATGCCGGAAAAACTCCCCTGTGACCAGTTATGAAGATTCACAATATCCGCATCATCCGCAAAGGTTACAACAAGTTCCGTTATTGCAGAACAGATATATCCAATCATCACACCACTTACAACCAACATTGACATTTTCTGTACTCTGCGTGACATCAGCAGAACAAAGCCCATGGAAAGCAGCGCACCGAAAAATGCAGCAACCATCATATCAGCAGAAGTAACTCTAACTGACCTTCTCATAAGGAAGACCACGACCAGTGCTACCATCATTTTGGCTCCTGAAGAAATTCCAAGCACAAATGGTCCGGCAATGGGGTTATGGAAAAAACTCTGCAGTAAATATCCGGAAAGTGCCAATGCTCCACCAAGTATCATTGCTGCCAGTGTTCTCGGAAGCCGGATATCCAGTAAGATTCTGACATTCGTTTCATTATCACCATGTCCGGTAA
>CAJOLO010000200.1 GCA_905235345.1 uncultured Lachnospiraceae bacterium | reverse complement strand
TCCCATTTATCACAAAGGCTGTTAATCTGGTCGGTAAACTTTATAAGGTCCTTATTAGCTCCTCCTCTGTTATGTGCAATAACAACAAGCAGACGATTTCCTGCCGCAACCA
This sequence comes from uncultured Lachnospiraceae bacterium, assembly GCA_905235345.1. Lineage (GTDB taxonomy): Bacteria > Bacillota > Clostridia > Lachnospirales > Lachnospiraceae > CAG-590. The sequence continues at coordinate 3,102 of CAJOLO010000200.1, read as the reverse complement.
GTCTGTCAAATATAGCCTGTGCACGAAATGCCTTCTGACTAATCTTAACCTTCTTAGTTGTGACGCCCTGGAATACAAGTTCATTGGCAATCAGATCGAACTCTGCACCGGAAAACGGTGCAACAGCCTCATATCCCTCATCCTGAATAAGCTTTTTAAAATGCTCGCATACCGAATCCTCGCCGTGAACAACGAACACCTTAGGTTTCGGTTCAAATGAATGTAACCATTTAAGCAGTCCATCCTGGTCTGCGTGGCCGCTTATTCCATCCAGCTTCTCAATCTTCGCATTTACATCAATCTGTTCACCAAAAAGCTTTACACTGGGTGCTCCCTCCAACAGACTTCTTCCAAGTGTTCCATGAGCCTGATAACCTACAAACAATATAGTACTGTCCTTCCGCCACAGGTTATGCTTCAGATGATGTCTTATACGACCTGCCTCACACATTCCCGATGCCGAGATAATAACCTTCGGTTTCATATCAAAGTTAATTGCCTTGGAATCATCGCTGGTAACCGAGATCTTAAGTCCCGGAAATGATATAGGATTAATCCCCTGCTTAACAAGTTCCATCGCCTCATCATCAAAGCAGCTTTCTACATTCTTATTGAATATGTTGGTGGCCTCAACAGCTAACGGACTATCCACATATACCTCAAAGCCTTCATATTCCGGAATAAGATTGTCCTGCTTGATCTTTCTGATAAAATAAAGCATCTCCTGAGTTCTTCCAACCGCAAATGAAGGAATAACAAGATTCCCTCCTCTGTCAAAGGTATCCTTAATAATCCTTGACAATTCCCCGACATAATCAGGCGTAGTACCATGATTTCTGTCTCCGTATGTAGATTCCATAACCACATAATCGGCTTCCTTAAGATATTGCGGGTCCTTGATTATTGGTTGATTAATATTGCCAATATCTCCTGAAAATACAATCTTCTTAGTAATATCTTCCTCTGTAAGCCATACCTCGATACTTGCCGAACCAAGCAGATGTCCCACATCAGAAAACCGCACCTTTACTCCTTCACACACATCAATAAGCTCTTCATATTCGCAAGGCACAAAATGTTCCATCACCCCAACAGCATCATCCATGCTGTAAAGAGGAACATATTCCTCTCCACCGGAACGTCTTGCCTTACGATTATGCCACTCAGCCTCAAATTCCTGAATATGTGCACTGTCGCGAAGCATAATACCACAAAGATCTGCAGATGCTTTCGTTGTCAGTACTTTTCCACGAAATCCTCTTGCGTAGATAAGTGGTAAAAGCCCTGAATGGTCAATGTGCGCATGAGTGAGAAATACATAATCAATATCTGATGGTTTCATCGGAAGTTCCTGATTCTCATATGCATCTTCCCCCTGCTCCATACCGCAATCAATCAGGATATTCTTTCCTGCTCCCTGCAGGCAGTGACAGCTTCCTGTCACCTCATGATCTGCCCCAATAAATGTTAGTTTCATAATACCCGCTCCTTTCTCTTTGTATTTGTATCTATTCAGCCATGCTTCATAGATGCGCGACAGGTATGGTGCTCACGCACATTACAGTATGCCTGTCGTATTGTAAATATACAATTTCGTATGCATCTCGCAGTAAATGCGAAATGTTACCTGAACAGTTACTTGTATTCAATAATTAGATAATTGCGAAACTCTCATCATAAAAATATTCAAATCAGATGACATTTCTTTGCAAATCCCGCAATCTTATCTCCCTTAGGAAATGAACGAAGTGTCTCTTCAGTGTAACCTCCCAGCTTAATCAGCCACATGCAGTACGTCAACGCTGCCGACACAATTGCAACAACTGTTGATATGGCGTTGCCGATATAAGCCCCTGCAACTCTTGATATAATAAAATACATCACATGATACGCAAAAAATGTTACCACACTCATACATATTGCAGCCATAAGAGGTACAAAGACTACATTTTTCCAGTCAACACGGTATTCAAGATATTGTCTGAGTTTCCAGTAATTCATGCATACTATAATAACTACATAAAGAAGTGTAGCCGCTATAAATGACAAAGTTCCGATATCTGTATATTTTAATAAAATATATAATAATATTATATGAAATACCAGTGCCGTCGATGCTGATACAACAGGAAAATTAACCTTTCCTATTCCTTGAAGAACACCATTCAAAACACTTGAAAACCCATAAAAGATTATTGAAATTCCTCCATACAGAAGCAGCTGTGCCGCTATATCGGTACTTTCAGTCGAAAGACTTGGATAAAGAAGGCTTATTATCTGTCTTCCCAACGTCATAAAACCTACCGCACAGGGAATCGTCAACACCATTGTAAGCTGTAGAGCTTTGGATATACTATTACGACATTCCTTAATATCTCCAATTGCATGATTAGCAGATACTCTTGGTATGACCGTCGATGCAACAGCCGATGCCATAGCAATCGGAATATTGGCAAGAACCAGATAATATCTGCTATATAACCCATACTGCTCACTGTAATACTTCTCTGAAAAACCCTTCGATTTCAATATAGCTTCATGCATCTTCATATCAAGTGTACCGTTTACATTATATATAAACGAGCTGAAAATTATAGGTGTAGCAATCATCAGAAGCAGCTTTATCGCCTCTTTATAAGTCATGAGACTGTTCGTATGATCATTCTCCATCCGTTCTTTAAGTTCCGAGTTGTCACGATGAAATAACGTCATCATGTATATAAGACCTGCAAGTACACCTGCACCTGTTCCGACAGTTCCGCCTGCAGCACCATACATCTGCTTTGATGCCGCCTCTCCCATAGACACTGCAATATGCATAAAAAGAACGGCCATTCCGATACTGAATACAGCATTAAATATCTGTTCAATAATCTGTGATATTGATGTAGGAACCATATTACCGTAAGCCTGATAATATCCACGATATACACTGGCAAATCCCGATAAAAACAACGTCGGAGCAAGTACCCTAAGTGACAGTACCGCACTTGGAGAAACGAAATACGGAGCACCAACATATGTTATCACCGCTGCAATAAGTCCCACTACAAACACATACATCATTGACACATCAAATATACGCTTTACATTCTTATACTC
>CAJOLO010000199.1 GCA_905235345.1 uncultured Lachnospiraceae bacterium | reverse complement strand
GTTATTTATTTACTATCCAAAGTGCTCCACCTGTCAAAAAGCAAAAAAATGGCTGGACGCAAAAGAAATCAACTATGAAGAGCGCCATATTGTAGAGGAGCATCCGACTTATGACGAATTAAAAGACTGGTATGAGAAGAGTGGACTTCCACTGAAAAAATTCTTTAATACGTGCGGTATGCTTTATAAGGAGATGAAGCTGAAAGATAAGCTTCCTGCCATGAGTGAAGAGGAGCAGTTGAAACTTTTGGCGCAGGATGGAATGCTAATAAAACGTCCGATTGTTGTGGATGGAGATCAGGTACTGATTGGTTTCAAGGAAGCAGAGTGGGAAGACTTGCAAGCGAGTCTTGACTTTAAGGAATAAATGCGAGGACATACAAATGATCAATGTGGAGATTACAGATGATTTTGATCTTGGAAAGATTGCAGACAGTGGGCAGTGCTTTCGCTGGCAGCCGATAGAGAATAGTGGGTATAGGATAATACATGGAAATTCGTGTCTGTGTATTTGGAAGACGGATTGCCATGATGAGAATGACACAATATACAGACTTGACTGTTCTGAGGACGAATATAGGAATGTGTGGAGCAAATATCTTGATATGGATGAGGACTATCGGAGTATCAGAGAAAGGATTGATGTCAATAGTGATCCGTTTCTGCACGAAGCAGCAGAACACGAGCAGGGAATAAGAATATTGAAACAGGATCCATGGGAGGCACTTATCAGTTTTATCATATCCCAGAACAGAAATATTCCTGCAATTAAGGCATCGATTGAAAAGCTTGCGGAGCGTGCCGGTGAGCGTAAGATAGACAGCAGGGGAGAGGTGTATTATACATTTCCTGCTCCGGAAGCGATTGCCGCTATGTCTCAAGAGGCGTTAAATGAGTGCAAGCTGGGATATCGTGATAAATATGTAAGGCGGGCTGCGGAGTCGGTGGTAAATGGTGAGCTTGATCTTGAAAAGATAGGCGAGGGAACAGATGATGAGGTGCTTGCCAATCTGACCGGACTTTATGGAGTTGGAAAGAAGGTGGCAAGCTGCATGCTGTTATTCGGGCTGCATCACCTTAATGCATTTCCTGTGGATGTGTGGATCAAGAGAGTGTTGGAGACAGAGTATTCCAAGGGATATCCGTTTGAGGATTACAGTCCGTATAACGGAGTGTATCAGCAGTATATGTTTGCGTATTACAGAAATAGATAATATGTAATTGTTCAGGTAGCATTTCGCATTTACTGCGAGATGCGTACTAAAATGTATATTATACGATACGACAGGCATACTGGAATGTGCGTGAGCACCATGCCTGTCGCGTATCTATGAAGCTAAGCTTAATAGATACGATAATATAAAGTAGCGCAGGAAAGTAAGCAAAGTAGTCAGAGGTGGAGTTTTACCAAATTGACGTTAATTGTGCCCTATGTTAAAATGGTCTGCGAAAGAAAAAAGCGACGTGCAGGATAATATTTGGTAGAATAGATACAAATAGTTTATATAATATTTGATATAATCAGGGAAGGTTAATGGTAAGAAATCATAGGCTTGGAGGCGGTATAGTGAATAGCAGGAAATTACCAATCGGAATACAAAGCTTTGAGAAACTCAGAAAGCGGAATATGCTATATGTAGACAAAACGGAATACATTTATGAACTTGTTCATAGTGGTATTCCTTATTTCCTGAGCAGACCGAGACGGTTCGGAAAGAGTCTGTTGCTCTCCACTCTTAAGGCGTATTGGGAGGGAAAGAGGGAGCTTTTTACCGGGCTTGCCATAGAGAAGCTTGAGGCAGACAATGAGGAGGCATGGCAGCCATATCCGATATTTTATTTTGATCTGAACCGGGAAGGGTATCAGAGAGAAAATGCATTGGAAGAGGTGCTTGATACATGTTTACAAGAATGGGAGAAAATATACGGATGTGAGGATACTACTAAGTCTCTTGCTTTTCGCTTTCAGAATTTATTAAAAAGAGCTTCTGAACAGGCAGGAAGGCTTTGTGTGGTGCTTATTGATGAATATGATAAACCGTTGCTTGATACGATTGACAATCCGGAGCTTGTGGAACATAACAGGGAAGTATTCAGGAGCTTTTTCGGTTGCTTGAAGAGTTTTGATGAATATCTGCAGTTTGTATTCATAACGGGAGTTACCAAATTTAATAAAGTAAGTATATTCAGCGATCTGAATCAATTGTATGATATAACGTTTAGCAATGCATTTGCAGGGATTTGCGGAATTACGGAGGATGAACTGAAAGAATGCTTTATGCCGGAGATTGAGGAAATGGCAAATGCCAGAAAAATCAGTGTCTGTGAATGTCTTGACAGATTGAAGAAGACTTACGACGGCTATTCTTTCAGTGCTGATATGATTGGCATATATAATCCGTATAGTCTGCTGAATGCATTTAGTAAAAAGCAGTTCGGATCATTCTGGTTCGAGACGGGAACACCGACATTTCTGTTAAAGAGCATTAAGGATATGAATTTGGATGTCAGAAGTTTTAGTGACGGTTCGATCTATATTACGGAGAAAACCATATCTGATTATCGTGCAGGGAATAAAAATACGGTGCCGTTACTGTATCAGACGGGTTACCTTACCATACTTGATTATGACGACAGCAGACAACGATATCGGATCGGATTTCCAAATGACGAGGTAAAGTACGGTTTTTTGGAAAATCTCATGGAGGAGTATACAGATGATACAGGGATAGGATCAGGCAAGGATATTTTTTCGATTGATGATGAGGTTGAGACGGGCAATCTTGAAGGGCTTAGGGATTCCATTACTGCATTGTTTGCAAGTATTCCGTATTCATCAAAAGAGGTGGTATTCGAGCATTATTTCCAGTCTGTACTCTATATGTTGTTCACTTTGCTCGGGAAATATGTGATGTGTGAATTGCATACTTATACCGGGAGAGTCGACTGTATTGTGGAGACGAGGGATTATGTGTATCTTTTTGAGTTTAAGCGGGACAGCAGTGCGGATGAAGCACTTAAACAGATTGAAGATATGAAATACGCACTTCCATATGCGGCAGATAAAAGGGTGTTATATAAGATTGGTGTGAATTTTGACTCGGATACCAGAATGCTTACCGAGTGGAAGGTGATATGATGATTTGATTGCATAGATGATACCACAACTACTTGACAATACAAAGTAGTTGTGGTATTTTTATTTTAAAGCTACTTGCTAATACATAGTAGTGATGCTGATGCTGAACAAT
>CAJOLO010000198.1 GCA_905235345.1 uncultured Lachnospiraceae bacterium | reverse complement strand
ATATTTTCCTGCGGTATAAATACAGTATGTCCTTCGCTGATTATTTCCAGGGGCTTGGACATAGATATCATTTTATATATGTCTGTTGCCTTCTTAAAAGCTCTCGGAAGCATCTCTTTCATATTATTCTTCATCACAAAATAACAATGATCGGTATCATATACTTCCGGTGCAAATTCAAGGATATGTGTAAGATATATAACCTGACAATTACTCAACTTTTCATTAAGGCTTTTGGTAAGAACTATGCCGTCATAATCCTTATATTTATATTCTATATCCATTATAACTATATCCCAGCTATACATGTCTTCTTTACTATTATCATTACACTCCGGCTCTCCATTCGACGAACCCTGTGCGTTACCTATATCGGTCAGTTTCTGTCTGAATTCATCCGGTTCATAGATAAATATCCTGTCAGTTTCCTCATTTATTTCCGGAAGTTTCTCAACAAAACTCCTGATACGTTCACACTCTTTGCATTCATCATCACATATTCCTATTACCATAACACTTCTCCTTAATATCCATTACGTACTTTGTTCTGTTTTCAATATGGTATTTCCAATGTTACAGCAAAAGTATCTATCCTGTCTTCAAACTCTGCTTTTCCATTATACTTTTCCACTAATTCCCTAACAACTTCTATTCCAAAGCCATGCGCTCTTTTATCCTTCTTAGATGTTGAAAATGTTACATCACTATTGATATCAGATGGTTTGGAATTCTCAAAAATCATCTTAATACAATCCGCCACCTCTATGCTAATATGAATAAATGGCTGTACACACTTAGATGACGCCTCTATGGCATTATCCATTAAATTAAAAATAAGTGCAACCGTATCTGTTTCATTCAATCTCCAATTGATATGACATCCTCTTTCAGTCGCATCTACTCCATAAAAAGAAGATTCCATATCCGTCCTGATGACATCTGTCTTTATACCTGCCTTCTCAGCTTGATATTTCTTATATGACAACAAAGCATCCAAAAGAGAATTACCTGTATATTCAATAATATCATAATTATTTTCATACCCATATAAATCAGCCTTATAATCTTCACCCGCATATCCGCTAAGTAAATTATTGTAATCTTTAAGTTCTTCAACAACTCTGCTGCCATCAGCATAATGTTTTTCAAGTCTGATAATCTTACGGGTCTGATCAACAATGTAAAGCCGTACTATTATAGTCAAAAAAACAATGACCGCTATCGCTATTATTGTTCTCAGCACTTTGCTCTCCCCACAAATTAACAAATTATATTCTTACAAAACATAATGTTACCATATAGTTCACATCAATTCAAGCAATAGCCGTTGACATAAATGCAAAATGCCAACCTATAAATGTTACTTTTTGCAGTATAATCCGGCAAATAATCATAAAAAAACCGCCATAATCAGTGGCAGTTTTTTTAATAATATTCACAATATTTTGCACGAACAACACTTCACCAATTGCGGTAAGATTGTTTTATCTTCAAAGAGTATCTCTCATAGAGTATCTCTCATATTCTTAATAACAATCAGCTCCTGATTCGTAAGATGTTTTCTCATTATCTCTTTCGCTTTTGCAACATCATTGGTGAGAATCGCATTGGTGATCTCATAATGCTCCTCCACCAAAACATCATGATACGAAAAATCCTTAACATACTCTACCCGGTATCTGTAGACCTGTTCCCTAAGATTATGTGCAATATTAATAAGCTTGGGATTTCTTGTCATATCAAATATAACATCATGAAATCTCACATCACCATCCACAATATTCTGCACATGCTTTGTTCCTATAGCATCCTTGAACTCATTACATGCTTTCTTTAATTTCTCCTTGCCCTCCTCATCAATACGGGCACAGGCAAGCTCAACGGATAATTCCTCAATCGCCGTACGCACTTCTAAAGCATCACGCAGATCCTTCTCCGTTATTCTGGCAACCTCTGCACCACGTCTTGGAATCATTACAACGAGTCCCTCAAGTTCAAGCATTCTTATTGCCTCACGGACAGGCGTTCTTGAAACTCCAAGTTTATTGGCAAGTTTAATCTCCATCAATCTCTCTCCCGGTGAGAATTCCCCGGTAATGATTGCTTGTCTCAATGCCTGAAACACCAGATCTCTAAGTGGCAGATATTCGTTGCCGTCATACTGTATCTCCATAACATAACCTCCTCACATCATCTCTGCATTTTAGTTACCAATAATGTTCTTTACACTCTCACATTATACGGAGAAACCACAAATGCATGCCCCGCCAATCTGCTTTCAAGAAGCTCTTTCTTCGCCGCTAACGCCTCACTCTCATCCTCGTATATCCCGAACACCGTAGGACCCGACCCGCTCATAAGTGCATTAACCGCACCATGCATCTTCATATAATTCTTGATATCATCAATCACAGGATACTCCGGAATCGTAACTGTCTCCAGCACATTGCCGAGTCTTCCTGCAATCCCATGGATATCCTGCTCTTTAATAGCAGCTATCATTCCGTCAATATCAGGATGTTCATAAGACTCTTTTGAATCCAAATGCTCGTATACAAACTTCGTCGATACTGAAACCGGCGGCTTTGCTATAAGTATTGTGCATTCAGGCATAGCAGGAAGGGGTGTAAGTATCTCGCCAATCCCTTCCGAAAGAGCCGTCCCTCTCATGACACAATATGGTACATCCGCACCGAGCTTAACTCCAAGCTCCATTAGTTCCTTTTTAGATAAATGCAGATCATAAAGCTTAGCAGCGCCATAAAGAGCCGTAGCACAGTCCGTGCTGCCGCCTGCCATTCCCGCTGCCACCGGAATGACCTTAAAAAGATCAACCTCCATACCCTTCCTGACATTATAAGTATCTTTCAATAATTTAATTGCCTTATACACAAGATTATTCTCGTCTACGGAGAGAAAACCCAGATTGGTCTTTATCCTAATCTCATCCTCATCAATCACGCGTAAAGTAAGCTTATCAAAAAGCTTAACCGTCTGCATAATCATGCGAACCTCGTGATAACCGTCTTCTCTTTTTCTGACAACATCAAGACCAAGATTAATCTTTGCGTACGCTTTCAATTGCAGTGTATCAGACATTGTACTTCCTTTCTTTGCAACTATTCAGTTTCAATATCATTTACTTAAGTTAATGACATATTTGCAGTTCCTTCATAGTTACGATTTACCTTTCTTCCTACAATGGTATGTTTCCATGCTTCTTATATGGCCGGTTAAGCTGCTTCGTCTTCAATACGTCTAGCGCAGCCACAATCTTCTCCCTGGTCTCATCGGGACGTATTACTTCATCCACAAATCCACGCTTCGCAGCCGTATATGGATTAAGGAACTTATCCTCATACTTCTCTATCAATTCTGCTCTCTTTGCTTCGGGATCCTCTGCCTCTTTTAATTCCCGTCTTCCTATTATATTGATGGCCCCTTCAGCACCCATTACAGCAATCTCCGCTATCGGCCATGCATAAACTATATCAGCTCCCATATGTTTTGAGTTCATGGCAATATATGCTCCGCCGTATGCCTTACGCATGATAAGTGTAATCTTTGGAACCGTCGCCTCAGCATATGCATATAATATCTTTGCACCATGACGGATAATTCCGTTATGTTCCTGTGCTGAGCCCGGTAAAAATGCAGGCACATCCACAAGTGAAACCAATGGTATATTAAAACAATCACAGAATCTTATAAATCTTGCTATCTTATCTGATGCATCTATATCAAGAGAACCACCCTTGAAATTCGCCTGATTACATACAAATCCTACAGTGCTGCCATTCATTCTTCCAAAACCGACTACGGCATTTTTCGCCCACTGCTTCTGAACCTCAAAGAAACTCTCCCTGTCTATCATTGTATTGATAACGTCATGAACATCATAGGTTTTCTTCTTGTTGTCAGGAACAATATTGGTAATATTTTTGCACAGGTCAACAGCGCTTCCCGATTTTACCGGAAGAGGTGCCTGATTATTATCCGGAAGATATGAAAGCAGTTCCCTGACACCGCCAAGGCAATTCTTCTCACTCTTATAATAGAAATGTGCCACTCCTGACTTCGCAGCATGGGTAAGAGCTCCTCCAAGCTCATCTGCCGTAAGTTCTTCACCAATGACCGTCTTAACTACCTGCGGTCCGGTAATGAACATCTTACTGATATCCTCCACAACGAATATATAATCGCAGATTGCAGGAGAATAACATGCTCCACCTGAACATGGACCTAATATTACCGCGATCTGCGGAATCACTCCTGATGCAATGGTATTCCTCTCAAATATTCCCGAATAACCGCTAAGTGAATCTATACCTTCCTCAATTCTTGCTCCACCGCTGTCATTGATAGAAATGATAGGACATTTCATCTTAAGAGCCATATCCTGAATGTGTACAATCTTTCTTGAATGATATTCTCCAAGGCTTCCGCCGATAACAGTAAAATCCTCGGAAGAAGCAAATACGGTACGCCCATTAATCTTGCCGTATCCTGTTATAACACCGTCACCGGGCACTCTCTTCTTGTCAAGTCCGAAATCATCAATACGGGACTCTGCGAGATCATTAATCTCCACAAAAGTTCCTTCATCAAACAATATATCAAGTCTTTCCCTGGCAGTAAGCTTTCCTTTCTCATGCTGCTTATCTATTGCAGTCTCGCCACCGCCAAGCTTTGCCCTCGCGCGCCGTGCCTCCAAGTCTTCAATCGCTTCGTTCCATTCCATTTTAAGTTCCTCCTGTATAGACTACGCATCTTCTTT
>CAJOLO010000197.1 GCA_905235345.1 uncultured Lachnospiraceae bacterium | reverse complement strand
TTCCACCTATGACTGATGATTTCGCCACTAGCACTGCCAATCCCTTCAACATGATGATCATATCTTGGGATTACCGCATAGGACAGGCTACCCTCGGTAATGGTCAGACCTTCCGCAAACATATAGTCCTGCATCAAGGCAGCGTCCGTATGGTAATTAGCATGGTTTTCGTTTTGCCATGTATTGCCGGGGCGCCCCCACCTGGTCTGGTATGAAGCGATATCCAGGTCTGTTAAGGAATAGGATATTTCACCCTGAACAGGATTACCTTCTTTATCCTTTACCACAATTTCAATTTCCGTTTGCGCTCCTACGGCATTTTGTATCTCTTCTCCGTTTGCCATCACAGTGGCCGGAAGGCTTGTCGGATTGTTTGCACGATCAGCCGCGGGGAGATTCTCTTTGGCTATTGCCTCCAAAGCCGGGTCGTCTTTACCGGTAATTCCGGGATATAGCTCCGGATGAGACTCATCATATATCACACGGATAGATTCGCCGACCTCAAGCCAATTGGCATCCTGAATAGCAACCACCACACCCGGCTTCGCATCAATGGTGGATTCCATAGTCAACTTTTTTGTTTTGATTTCCAAGTCGCCCTTTGTCCCGTCAGGGAGAACAGCTGCATCATAGAAAACAAAGCGATAGAGATAATCGCCGTTTGCGGGCGTAATGACATTCTGGTATCCGTTTTCTGTTGCTACTTTCTGAAGCCAATCATAATTCACAGGGAAACCGGTATCCGGGTCTGTCTCGGTATCCTTATATTCATTCGTTTCACACAGATATGCCCTAAGACCGCCCGTATAAACAATGCCGTTTGAGGCATCAATATTACTGCTGCTATTGTAGTTATATCCGGTGATAATCGTCGGTGAGTTACCTGCTTTATCCTTGGTATTTTGGGCTGCAGGATAAGCATCGGTGGCAATAGAATTATGATTTGCAGCCCAGGCGAATCTGCTTTGCTCGGCTTCCGGAATATCAACTAGGAATTTACCACTATTAGTTTCAGCAAAAGAAATCTTCGAAGTGTCAATATAGACGGTTCCATAAGGAAGGACGGACGAAAAGTCCGTTACATCGTGATCGAAAGTGCCGCCACTGAGAAGTCTTGACACGGAGTTTCCGCCACGGAAGACGGAATTGTCGTTGGCTCCCAGTAGTCTTTCGTAGGGAATACTCTCATCGGAATAGCCATTGGTATAGCCGCTGATGGTTACACCGTTAATGGTTTGGCCGGTGAGGTCATCCGAATGGTTGCCGGGGTTATCCGCTGCTGTGGACGAATAGTCCTTCATGCTAGGCGCAGTGCCGGTTATGACCGCATCTACCCGGGCCTTTGCGGCCTTATTCTTTTCTCCTATTTCTTTCGCATAAACATCTTTAGTAAAAGTTGGTAATATACTTACTACCATGACTAATACCAATAAAATGCTTAATATTTTCTTTGAGAAACTTTTCATATTCTATCCCCCTCAACATATAGGTAGTGTCAAAAATAGACACTTTACCTTTATTTATGTATAAGCAGTGATAACTGCTTATAACCTAATTCATTTCGCCTTTTATATTAAAAAAGGCGGATATCTGGTATCATAGTTTTTGCACAAACAGAAAGGATATCCGCTATGCAAACTATAACACAAATACTAAACAAATTTAATACTTTATCTACGTATCTGTTTATCTTTATAACCAATATTGAACCATTTACCTTAATGAAGAAGATTCCTAAAGAAGTAAATGAATTAATAAACGATATAGAGCTTATACATCTGCTTAATGAAGCTTTAAAAGCTGTAGATAAGCTTAATGATTATCTTAAACCAAGAGTAAACAAGCTAAACAAGATCATCTATAAACGCAAGAACTCTAAGATCAAAAATGATATTCCCTATGCAGACTTCAAGATAGATGAGAAACCTATTATTAAGACAAAAGATGATGAACAAATAACCTTGGATTTCAATGAGCTTATCAAAGAAAACAATATCACTCCAATAAACAGAAGAAAGAAGATTGAATACAAAGGCTGTTGCCCACACTGCAATGCGCCAAGTGATTATCTTTATGATAATACAGGTAAAGGCAGACACTTCCTATGCAAGGTTTGTGATAATACCTTTACTCTTAAAGTCACTCCAAGAGATTCATCAGGATTTTATTGTCCTCATTGTGGATATAAATTAAACAAGCATCATGATCGCAATAACTATATTGTATATGTCTGTCCTAATAATAGGTGTTCCTATTATAAGGCTTCTAAGCAAGACTTTAAGAACAATCCTGATAAGTATCTTACTACTTCTAAACAATATCGTTTCAAATATCATTACAGAGAATTCAAATTCAATCTTAATGAGATTAAAGATGAATGTAAGAAGTTTGAATGTAAGGTTGATCTTTCAAGAATACACTATGATAATCATGTTTTGGGTCTTATTTTAAGCTATTACGTTAATTATGGCATGTCTTCAAGAAAGGTCGTTAGTGTCTTAAGAGATATACATGGAATAAAGATATCACATCAAACAATCATGAATTATGCAGCAAGTGTTTCTAAGATTATCAAGAATATGGTTGATTATTATCCATATAAACTTAATAGTATTCTTTCAGCCGATGAAACCTATATTCATGTTTCAGGCAAACAGAATTATGTCTTTTTCTTCTCAGATCCCATAAATAAGATTATTACTTCCTATGAAATCTTTAAAAACAGAGATACAAGGTGTGCTGTTAAAGCTTTGTGGCAATCATTAAGCAAATACGAAACAATACCAGATGATATGACTTTAATAACAGATGGTAATCCTATCTATAACGCTGCACAGTTATTTTTTGAACTTTATAACATCAAGTTTGATTTACATCAGGTTATAGGTGTTAAAAACGAAGATGAAGAATCAACGAAGTATCGTCCATATAAGCAGATAGAAGAAAGATTAAACAGAACATATAAACAGAATTACTATGGCACAAATGGATATTCTAAACTTGATTGTGCCAATAGCTATATGATTCTATATGTAGCTTTCTTCAATTTCTTAAGAAGACATTCTTCCCTTAACTTCAAAACACCTGTAGATGATAACTTATTTGATAATCAAGATCTGATGCCTGACAAATGGCTTAAGCTGATTAAACTGGCACACAGTTATAATCAAGCATAATTAAGTTCAAATAAAACAAATACAACAACCATCAATATATCCTGTCGTGTTTTAATATTGGCTATAAATTTTCAAAGAACATTTATTCATTAACACTG
>CAJOLO010000196.1 GCA_905235345.1 uncultured Lachnospiraceae bacterium | reverse complement strand
TCAGTAAAAAAGAGGATGACAATGTCATCCTCTTTTTTCACTGTTTATATCTATATCTGATGTCTGACCACCTTATACTCATCTCCGTCCCTATAATACGGACACCCTTTAAAGCCGTTTGACATAAGTCTGCCATAATCATCCTCATCCATATTGATATCACATACATACTCCTCATATTCCTCATCATACACCAGATATGCGCAGGTATCACAGGATCCGATCACATTGTTTTTCTTTCCCAATCTTCTTCACACTCCATTATAAATTAGTAAGCATCTCACTTCATTGTCTTCTGTGACAGAAAAAACTTGTCCAGTTCTTTTAAAAGAGCCTCCTTACCACTGGACTTAAGCAGATACCCCTGTGGCTTTAATTTTATCACTTTACGCACGCTTCCAATGTCACTCTTTCCCGTGAGGATGAATACCGGAATATCATCCGTACTCGTCTCACTCTTTAACATCTCCAATATACTGGGACCATCCGCCACCGGCATGTCATAATCAAGCAACACAACATCCGCCTTGTTCTTTGCAAGCCATGTTATCGCCTGCATACCGGAATTAACAATAGACACCCTGTACTTATCCTTAAGCCATATATATGCCATCTTCAAAAATGTAACATCATCATCAACAATAAGTACACGCTTCTTATGATTCTCAATCTCCTGTGCATCCGTAAGCTCCCTCATCTTATCCATGAACCTTCGCATGTCAAGAGGTCTTAAGAAGGAGGCCGTTATATTCTCACGAGGCAGAATCTTGGTCGCCTCTCTGAACTCATCGGGAGAACCTATGAGAATAACCATTGTATCCTCCTCAATACTCATATCCTTCAAATATACAACCGTATCCATATCCAACGCACTGCCCTCATCCATATAGAACAGATATATGTTGACCTGTTCTCTGAATTCACTGATCTTTTGTACATCCGGAATTGTATAATATACCCCAAAGCCTGCAGCTTTCAAACTCTTCTGAATTGTCATGGCTATAAAGGTTTCTTTTTCACTGATAATAAGAACATTATTCTCCATATTCGAATCTCCTTACTAATCCTTAAGTAATTGCTAAACTCTTGTTTATATCTTTAGAATTGTACATATTATCTTTAAGTAATTACTTCAATTCCATAGCCGGCTTAGGCTCCATATAATAAAAGCCCTGCAAATATTCCACATCCAACAGCTTCAATCTCTCTATCTGTTCCTTTGTCTCTACCCCCACTGCGACAACCGGCTTACCCATCTCGTGGACCATACGAATGCTGTTCTCCAAAACAATCCTTCCCTGTTCGTTCCTGTCAGCCTCCCACAGCAGAGTCTTATCAAGCTTAATCTCATCAAAATCCAGAGAGAATACAGAATACATATTGGAATAGCCCGAACCGTATCCCTCCATGGAAAACATAAATCCCAATTCCCGGCACTCCCTCATTACCTCAGCAAGGTATCTGTAATCATCCGGTGCAACCGATTCGGTAATCTCAAAATTAATTCTTGACGGTTCAACACCCTCTTCATTTACAATCTTTTTCACACGTTCAACAAAATGCGGCTGCATACATTGTAACACAGAAAGGTTCACATTGATATACCTCATTCCAACTTTATCAGGAATTTCGGTTTTTATCAGCCGGCATACTTCCCTCAGCACAAATTCCCCCAATACATCTATCATACCGTTTCTCTCCGCAGCCGGTATGAACACCCTTGGAAGAATTTCTCCAAGTTCCGGATCTTCAAGCCTTAACAGCGCTTCCGCAGAGTTCACCATTTGTGTCTTTGCATCATATACCAATTGATAGCAGACATCGAAATGCTGTTGGGAAAGACCTTCCCTGATCGCCCTTTCAATACCTGCCCGATCATAGAATTCACTAAGGTCATCATCCTTCATTACCCTGTCATCCTTAAGATTCTTAAATTCCATCTCACACATAAGCAACAGCTCCCTTACGGACGACAATGTCTTAGATGCTTCCGTCTGCATTACCACCCCTGCAATACGATCATCCTTAGTGGGAAGATTAAATCCATCCTTATATAACTCATACACCTTATTTGCGAGGTCATCAACATATTCCTGATCTTTATTAAGCACAAGAAGAACAAAGCAGGAACGGGTAACCCGATAGGTGGTAAATCTCAGATATACAGACTTAAGTCCCTCTGCCAACGATTCGACCACCTCATTGATATCGTACGCATCCGGCATCTTCTGGTAAGTATCATAATTGGTCAGTCTTAATATTATCACATGAAAATGACTGTGCGTATCATAATAATATCCCGCATCCTGAATAAATGAGTTTCTGTTGAACAGTCTTGTCGCTGCATCTATCCGGTCATCATCATATTCCACCGCCAACATTATTCCAAGAAAATTGAGTGCTTCAAAGAACAACTCCACTACCATATCAGGCAGGAAAAACTGAATTACTATCCCCATCAGCATCATACCGAAGGATACCAGAAGCATCATCCTCCTCTTTTTAGTTGCTGCATACCATCTGAACATCAGATAATAAAATGCAATAACAGAATATATCGCTCCTGCAATATAAGCTGACGTTACTCCCGCCCCCCTTTGCAAATGATACGAATCGTCAAAAGTCCATGATATGTGATTAATCGGATTAGTCAGCATAAATAATTCAGAAATCACCCATGGAATCATATAAACAAACTGGTTAACCCGCTTCATTTTTATAAATGACTGTGTTGCGAAAAATGAATAATAGCAAAGAAAAAGCGCCATAAAATTATGCAGTACATAATAAAGATAATTGGACACATAAAGTGCTTTCCTTGCCACTTCACTAAACATACAATAGGGCTCTACATAGATTGCAGTCATATCACAAACAGCAGTAATTATCGTCACCCACAATGCCATGAAAAATATTTTTGTCTGCGGTTTATCCCCATTATCCTGTATCTCCGTATATACAAAGCACGACAGCGAAACAAAGATAGCTCCAAAATAAAATGCTGTTTGATTAATAAATGATATCACATCCATCCTATCTACCTCCATCAACACTATCCTATCTCTGAAATCATATGGGTGACCTTATCCCAGTCAAGGGCCTCCACTGCCTGACGAAGTTTGGCAATCCTCTCCTTATCATTATCAGAAACCTTATACTGTTTTAACTCGTCAAGTATATATAGGGCATCCTCATAATCCATCATGGACGCAAATTGGGAAAGCGTATTGTAAGCATCATTTAGCATATCAATGCTTATATCGGAAAGTTCTTCCTCTTCCCGCTCA
>CAJOLO010000195.1 GCA_905235345.1 uncultured Lachnospiraceae bacterium | reverse complement strand
TAAAAATCCATGGTCTTATTGTCCATATCAACCACAGGGACATATACTTCTTTCTCATCCTCATATGCCTGTTCGATAATATCTTCACAATTTATCTCGTTTCGAAATGCCTCATATACGCATATTGCCGAACTGTTTTTATATTGTTCACTTTGCAGTACATGATAACATATGATTCCCGAACGTTGTTTTACCTCCCTGGGAGACAAAGCATTGCGTTTTTCTGTAAGTTCTTTTCTGATATGAATTTTTTGTTCAATAAGTTTTTTCTTCTTAATTTCGTCTATACTTTCAACATTATCAGATTGAACTTGATCTGTATTATATAACGTATCTTCATTCTTCTTTGCAAGATTCTGCTGTCTGACTATCCTAAGAGGTGTAAGTGTTCCGTCCTCATTTTGAATACTTGTATGATCTAAGGTATCACGCATATTACCTCGTATCGCCTCTATATATTCCTTTCGAAGCTTCTGCTGTTCCTCTTTCTCGGCAGGCGTTAATCCCTCAGCTTTTGATTTATGAAATAATTCATTAATCCGTGCTATTTTCTCCTCATTCATAATATCTATTCCTTCCTATTTGCTATGATTGCCTCTGCAACCTTCATTCCGTCCATTGCTGCCGACATAATTCCTCCTGCATATCCGGCACCCTCACCGCATGGGTAAAGCCCCTCTATGTTCTCCGACTGAAGGTCTTTTCCACGTAGAATTCTTATAGGTGATGAAGTCCGGCTTTCTACTCCCGACATCACTGCATCATCATTAGCAAATCCCGGAATATCCTTATCAAATGCCGGCATAGCTTCAACTATTGCATCCCTGATGAAATCGGGAAGACACCCGGCAACATTACCGCATACATATTCACCCTTTGTCTGCGGAGTAATACTTCCAATATCTTTTGTATGAACATTATTCTTGAAATCCCCATATCTCTGCACAACAATCCTGCCTTTACCCTGTTCGAACACTGCTTTTTCAAGCTTACGCTGAAATATTACTCCGGCAAGCGGATCATCTGAACCGTAATCCTCTCTTTTAACCGTCACAATCAATGCTGAATTAGAATTAGCGCCATTCCTTCCGCTGTAACTCATTCCGTTTACAGCAGTATAACCTACCTCGGATGAAGCATTAACTACATAGCCTCCGGGGCACATACAAAATGAATACACGCCGCGTCCCTGTGAAGTCTGATAAGTCAGTTTATAAGGCGGCGTAGGTAAAAGCTTTGCAGCCTCGCCATCACCATACATTGCTTGTCTGATAATATTTTCAGGATGTTCAATCCTGACTCCCATGGCAAAATCTTTGGAAACCATAGATACATCATTATCAAAAAGCATTGAAAATGTATCTCTTGCGCTGTGTCCTATAGCAAGTACAACGTTATTGGTTTCAAGCCAGGTATCGATACCATTATGTGATAGCTTTACCCTGCTGACTATTTTCTTTTTATAATCATTCTGTTCATCTATATCAGAATCAGCTATCATTTCTTCTAATATGACATCTTCGAATTCAATATCCGTAACCTTGGTATTAAATAAAAACTCTCCTCCAAGCTCCTCAATCTCTTTGCGCATACCGGATACCACAGAAACAAGAACGTCCGTCCCGATATGAGGTTTATTATCATAGAGAATCTCAGGGCTGGCACCGTGTTTGACAAATTCTTCTAATACGAAATGTATTCGCCCGTATTTATCCTTCACCTGTGTGTTTAATTTCCCATCAGAAAATGTTCCGGCACCGCCTTCACCAAACTGCACATTACATTCAGGATCAAGTTCTTTCCCGTTCCAGTAATCGTTAACCTTAACCATTCTCTCTTCAACCATAGAACCACGCTCTGCTATGATCGGTGCATAACCACATAAAGCAAGAATATAAGCACAGAAAAGTCCTGCCGGACCTGCACCTATAATTAATGGACGTTTCTTATAATCTGATGTTTCACAATATACACTGCCATGTCCCGGAAGCTTATATATAGTTCTTGTGGTCAACATAATATTTTTATCGTTAATCTTTTTGACCAGATTTTTTTCACGATCCTCATTTTCCAGATAAACCCCCACCTGGTATATGTAAAAAATGTCAGGTTTTCTCCTTGCATCAAGGGATCTTTTAATTATATCATATCTTGGAAGTTTCTTCAGACGAAGTTTTTTTAATATCTGATGTTCAAGTTCTTGTATTTCCTGTTTATCAGGCATTATACGAACTTTGATATTCCTTATCTCAATCATACTTTTCCTCTTTATATTAATTAGTATTGCTGGATCTATTCAGCTGTGCCTAATACATACGCGACAGACATGGTGCTAATGCACATTCCAATATGCCTGGCTCATCGAAAATATACGCTTTCATACGCATCTCGCAATGAATACGAGATGCTAACTGAACAAAATATTGTTAGCAGCCGATATTCCCGACAATATGGCAAATGTAATATTATAGCCTCCGCATTTACCGGTCATGTCAAGAAGTTCACCAACCACATACATACCGGGGTATCGGATACATTCAAAGGTCTGCGGATTAATCTCACTAATTGACACACCGCCTAAAGTTACCTGAGCCTTGCTGTAATCAGATTGAAGTACCGGAGTAAATGTAAGTTTCTTTATATTCGACGTTATCTTATTAATCTGTTTTTCGGTTAGATGACAAAGTCTGATATCATCCTTAATTGATAAACGCAGGAGGAAGTATCTTACAAATGCAGCCGGCAGAAATCCTTCCAACATAGACCTTACGGTTTCATCCTTTTGCTTCTGACATTGAAGTTCAATATAATCCTTTAATTCATCCCATGAAAATAATGGCATAACATCAAGCCATAAAGAATCTTTATATAATTCATTATTGAAGGCAGGCAGATAGCACGAGAGATTCATCATTACAATTCCCGAAAGATTATCTTCGTTTATCTGTATCTGACCGCTCTCTTTTTTTACAAATCCTTCTATATGTAAGGTTGCAGTACCATTAAGCCTGACCCCTTTCGCAACAGATAACTTATCGTCCTTAACGAATATCGGAGAAAGTCCCGGATATAATGTGGTGACAGATAGTCCCAACTTATCAACTAATGTGTAACCGGACTCACTCCCTCCAAGTTTATCTGCTGCATTACTTCCGGAAGCTATGATAACGTTATTCCCTATATATTCGTCACTATCGGTATATACAATATCCATCTGCACTGCTGATATTAACAACCTCTTTATCGGTAAGAATCTCTATTCCAAGCCTTTCACATAATTCGATGAGTTTACATGTCACCTGCTTAGCCTGATTAGACAAGGGATAATAATATCCGTTATTATTATATAAAGGAATTCCGCAATAATCAAAAAAATCTTTAACCTCATCCGGCGAATGGGCGGATGCGAAAGCAGATACAAAATCCCTGTCGGATGAATGATAACATTCCGCTTCAAACAATACATTGGTTACATTACATTTGCCATTTCCTGAAGCAGAAAGCTTTCTCCCGCATTTATTCTGTTTTTCAAGAACAAGTATATTCAAATCAGGCTTATGTGTTTTTGCAGATATAGCAGATGTAAGTCCCGATACACCAGCTCCGATTATTATTATATCGTACATATCATTCTCTCTTTTACTATTTTGCAATTAACTATTTTATTAGGTAATTAAGAAACTCCTTATAGCTTAGTTCGAAGATATTCGCAAAATAAAAAGTTGTAAATCGGAGTTTCGCAAATGTATTATGGAGGAACGTATATCAACTTGTAAAATTCTCCAGAAAGCTATATAGTTCCTCCTCGGTTTCAATATAATATCCTTTTAAAACATCCCCCTGCATATCCTCAGGCAATGAAGCAAGTGATATCTGGGTATATTCGTAAACAGTCTTCTCATCGCCGTTCAATATTACGATAAGACCGTTAAAAGACTTTGCATAATACCCTTTTGTTTCAGGTGTCTTAAAGGTCTTTCTTAGTGTAATCTCATTGTCCTTGTATGATATCATTTCATAGGATACAAGTCCTTCCTCCTGTTCCTTCATGCTCAGATTATCCATATACTCTGTAAGATACTTTTCAACGCCATCCTTATCACAGCCAAGAAGTGCAGGTATATAATTTAACTGTTCCTTAAGCAGACGGTTCTCATCAGGATAATTATACTCTACATTGAATATAGTTGATTTATTAACAGGAAATGTAGACTGCTGTTCCGATACGGTAATATTGACATATTCACCATATTCATTCTTTGCATAATTTCTGGGATAAAAATATTTATTAAAAATGATACCGCCAAGCGATAATGCACCGATTAACACGGCAAATAATGCAAACAATAAATTTCTTTTCATAGATGCCTCCGGTTATAAGAATATCTATGAAAAGTATTACCGAAAACACATCTTATTATACCAAATTATATATGTAAAATCTGCCTTTTGTAT
>CAJOLO010000194.1 GCA_905235345.1 uncultured Lachnospiraceae bacterium | reverse complement strand
GGGAGCTTAGGATATTCTTGAAGCATGCAATCGAAGGAATCAGTTTTATTATCGCTCTTAATTCTTTCTTTGTCGTAACCATACTTACGATTTTCCGACAAATACGGGCATTCCTTGCACTTTTCCGGCATCGCTTTATTATTCTCTTCTGCACCTGTTTCCGAAATCAGGCCCGCCTTTTCAAAAAGCTCCCGTTTCTTATCATCTTTGATGTTTTCATACTCTGACTTTACAATGTCTGTACGCTCATAAGATATTTTTTCTTTATCCGTTTCTTCTGCAGAGCTTTCTTCTTTGTATGTTCGACCGGCCTCCGTTCCATCAGCAGACCTTTCTTCTTCGTATGTCCGACCGGTTTCCACTCCATCAGCAGACCTTTTTTCTTTGTATGTTCGACCGGCCTCCGTTCCATCAGCAGACCTTTCTTCTTTGTATGTCCGACCGGCCTCCGTCGACTCATCAGTCCATGTATCTTCACCCGGTCTTTCAATCTCCGTCTGCTCACCGTATCTTTTTTCCCTGTCCGGTCTTCCGGCATCATTTATTATCATCTTCTCTTCAGATGTTTTCTCAGACTTCTTTATTTCATCCTTACTTTCGGAAGATATTCTTATCTCATAAGAACTCCTGTCTCTGTCATCAAAATCTCCGATATAATAATCATTTTCGCTATACAATACAAGTACTCCGTCAAATGTATATAAATCCCTTCCCGTGTCGAACATATCGTGCCATGGAGTTCTTGTCTGCAATGTAAGAACACCGCCCTGTTTTTCCACCTCGCAGATTTTGACCGCAGCCAAATATTCTCCCGCCTCATGATAGAAACAAAGCACAGGTTTTCCCTGTCCCGCCCTATAAGGCTCCTGAATATTTATCGTTATCTTTACGTTATCACCTCGTATCTCCATCTTCAGAAAGCCCGCCGTCGCACCTACCATTCCATTGCTATACTGATAAAAATATGTAACCTTTCGCTTATAATTTCCCACTTGTCCCACACACTCCTTATATACTTTTCTTAAGTCTGCCCAACCTGTCACACCAGCATTTTCCAACTTTCCTTACTACACGGGTATAGGTATGCAGACTACATTATCTGTCTATAATTCTATGCAGACGTCTATGTAATTATTCCAAATATATATACATTAAAAAGTAACCATTCTTTGCTTTTTGTCATTCTTTATATCAGCTTTCATTATATTCATCTCCTGCTAAAACAAAAAACAGGCGTTACAAGTACCTCTACTCATAACGCCATGTCGAAGAACGTTCCCAGTGTTCTTTACTCTATATTGATAGCGTAAAAAACGTGACAAGCGACTTTATCAGTCATTGCTTATGTCTTTAATCATATACCATCTGACATACTATATAATTTATATATATGACAAAAGATTGGAAAGCTTTGCAAACTGTTCAAGTGAAAGTGCCTCTCCCCTTATACTTTCCGACAATCCCATATCATTAAGTGCCTTAATTATCTGTTCCTTCGTGACCGGAACCCCTCCATTTACCACACTGTTCTGTAGTGTCTTTCTCCTCTGATTGAAAGATGCCCTGATAATCTGAAACATAAACTTCTCATCTTTAACCTCCACCGGAGGTTTCTCAAAAAGATTAAGCCTTATAACTGCAGATCCCACATTAGGTCTCGGAATAAAACAATTCGGCGGTACATTTGCCGCAATATACGGTTCAGCGTAATACTGTACAGCCAGAGACAATGCTCCATAGTCCTTTGTGCCGGGACCGGCCTGCATCCTTTCCGCGACCTCCTTCTGCACCATAACAGTTATATTATCTACCGGAACATGATTTTCCAAAAGTCCCATGATTATCGGCGTTGTAATGTAATAAGGAAGATTCGCCACCACCTTAACAGGTCTTCCGTCGTTACGCTCATGCACAAGTTTCTCTATATCCACCTTCAATATATCATCATTGATTATCGTAACATTATCATAATCAGCAAGTGTTTCGTTAAGAACAGGTATAAGTGCCTTATCGATTTCAACTGCAACGACCTCCCTTGCGGTCTCTGCCAGATACTGGGTCATCGTTCCAAAACCCGGACCAATCTCAAGCACCATATCATCCTTAGTCACTCCCGCCGCTGCAATTATCTTATTAAGTACATGCTCATCTATCAGAAAATTCTGACCGAACTTCTTCTGAAATGCAAAATCATATTTCTTTATTGTCGCAATTGTTACTTGTGGGTTACTCAGTTTCTCCATCTCAATATTCCTTTCTGAAAGTGATTGCTGTTTAGTTAAGTTTTATGAGTGGCTTATGACGGACGCAAGAGTTCCGGGAATATACAGTGTTTTGTATTCCTACTGTACGTAAATAAGAGTTTCTAAGTATCCCGGATAAGTTCTCTTACCGTACGCGGCACGGTGCAAAGTCGACCTCCTGTCGCCGTTGCACCTGCCGGACATCCTTGTCCGGCATCCGCTGGGAATATTAGCGGGATACCAAGAAACTCTAATTTCCTCCCAGATGTCATACAAAACACCGCATATTCCCGGAACTCTTGCTGTCTGTGGATGCCAATACGATAAATGCAATATAGTTTATTGGTTTTGGCGAATCATATACTAATCTGACAGTTTATTACCTTCAACAAACAGCCAAAACTTATCTAATCAGCAATATGGTATAATTCAAGTGCATTAGCGTATGTCGTTTCGTACACCTGCTCTACCGGAATTCCCTTAAGTCCGGCAATCTCCTCGGCCACATAGGTGAGATTACTCGAATCATTGCGTTTACCACGAAACGGCACCGGAGCCAGATACGGGCAATCCGTCTCTAACACAAGTCTGTCAAGAGGTGCGTATTCCACTACCTCTTTAAGCTTTCTTCCGTTCTTAAATGTCACCACACCGCCTATGCCAAGATAATAGCCCATATTAAGATACTCTCTTGCCATCTCCACGCCATATCCGAAACAATGCATCACTCCATGAATATTCTCAGCATGCTCTGACCTCATTATATCTAACGTATCTTTAGCAGCATCTCTGCTATGTATCGAAATAGGAAGCTTTAGCTCCTTAGCAATGTCAAGCTGTGCCGCAAACCATTTCTTCTGATTCTCCTTATCAATTCCGTCATAGTGATAATCAAGACCTATCTCTCCAATAGCAATTATCTTATCCTCGCCTGTCAGTTTCTTTAATTCATCAATATCTGCATATGTCAACTCCAAAACATCATCAGGATGCACTCCCACTGTTCCGTACATATAATCATACGCTTTGATAAAATCAGGCATCTTTCTTGACGAATCCATTGAGCATGCTATATCCACTATATGTTCAACACCCATAGCGTTGACATTCTTAAGCAGCTCATCTCTGTCCTCGTCAAATGCCTCATCATCATAATGTGCATGCGTATCGAAAATCTTCATAAATCTTTATTCCCTTCCATCCTTAGTCCGTCTGCTCAACATACGTTCAATGTTATCTGCGGTCAATTTATTATTACATGCCGGACATCTTCATCTACGGCAGTGAACAATGATATCTTCTGTCTCTTAATCAGTCAATACTCTCTGTATCCGGTTTATCTTCTTTGTCCGCTCCGGCTTAATTATCTATAGACAAATTCTCATTCTCATCTTCATTATCTACAGACATTTCCCCGGCACCATCTTCCACATCTTTATCTCGTGACATCTCTTCCTGCCCGTCTTCCGGTTCCTCATTCTCAATATTGACTGTGGTCAAATCATCTCCCCGGTCATCACCATGTGTAGCTGTGCCTTTCTCTACATAAATAATCTGCATAATATCACTGTCGTCAGACTTCTCACAGGTCATTTTCACCTTATCTCCCACTGAGATAAATATTATATTCTCATCCTCTGCAAATGCCTGCTTATACACATTGCCCTCGTCATCCTTGATATATACATATGTCTCACCACCCGTGGTCACATATTGAATATCTTTTACGACAAATGATACCTCTTCCACCGTATCTCCGGCACCGTCTTCATTCTCTGCATTTCCTCCACCGCTAATACCTTCGCTCTTTAACAGTTTTCTGTATTTTGCAAAGACCTCACTCTGAGACTCACCTGTGGCAACAATATTATACTGCTCCACATTGACCATAGCATACATTTTAACAAGCCCGCCATTATCAACCAGAACCATAATATAAGTAGGATTTCCATCCACATTTATTAAACTCGGAAAAGATGCCGTATAATTCTTCTCCTGCACCTCACCTTCAGCAGATGCCATTGCCGAATATTCCTCCGCACCGGATATTGCATAATATCTGGCTTCCGAAGTTCTCTGATTGATCATTACAAAACCTATATTAGAGGCGTCACCGGTAACTGATGTCACACCCGTATATATCCACACGTCATCCTCGATTGTCTTATATCCGTAATCATCCGTGGTCTGGACACACCCCTTCTGTCCGACAATACTATTCCAATAGCCCTTCGAATATATCCCGTGCCAATTATACTTTTTCTCCAAAATCTCTCCGTCATATACTCTGTCTACCCAGGTCGGAATGTCAGCCACATCATAATACTGCATATCTCCTGTCACCGGATCACAGATTACCGCACCTTTAACATCCATTCCTCCGAAAAGTCCTATCCTCGCATGAAGCACAGGGCATATATAACATGGGGTTCCGTCATCCATCACCTCAAAATAACAGCCTTCAATAATCTTAGTCGGATTACTCATCTGTACATGGCGCATGATCTTATCATTAAAATAACCTGAAGGAACATACTTCATTCCCTTTTCAAGTTTAACATACTTCGCCGTAGAATCCACCGGATTGACAGTGATATATCCCGGGATACCATCACTCTTATTACTTAGGTACTTGAAGAAATCCGCATATTTCAGGTTAGCCACCTTCATCGGTTTATTATCAATATTGATCTGTGTATATGCGTTCTCGACCTCGAACTGACTTACAACATCCGAAAGAGAACCTATCTTTCTGTCACCGAATATCCTTGCACTATTAGTATCCATAAGTGCTATATTATCTACATTCTCCGACTCCGGAATATCTTCAACGAAATCTCTTTCCTCAACCTTCAAAAGATTTGCATATTTCTTTGCATTAAATATGGGCGACCCGGCAAGATGGCCAAATACGATAACAAGAAAACAGAATATCGGAATCAGAAAGAGCAATATTATCTGAAATTTTCCCTTTCTCTTAAAGAAGAATTCCACATTCACCCTGACAGAGTTTGCAATATTCCCACCTTTATCACGTCTGCCTATAATTCCACAGAATATGAACACAAGTGTCACTATAACAGAATTGAAGGTCAGCCACTCCCAGAACTCTGTACTTTGCACATTTATAGCCGGATAATTGATATAATAATTAACGAAAAGCCATATTACAGAGATGAGCAGCGCTGCCATAATACTTCCTGCGTTCATCTTGCCGGAAGCATTATTATCCGAACTGTACTTTCTATCTCTTCTATCCTTATGATTATCTCGTTTGCCCAAACTCATATTGCACCTTCCTTGTCTCAAACTGTTTTCAGATTCTGTTATAAAAGATATACATCTATTCAGCTCGCCCCTCATCCGGCAGCAAATCTTTGATTTGCTGCCACCTTCCCCCCCAAAAGGGGGGAAGGCTTAGGTAAATGACATTGATTCAC
Source organism: uncultured Lachnospiraceae bacterium (assembly GCA_905235345.1). Taxonomy (GTDB): domain Bacteria; phylum Bacillota; class Clostridia; order Lachnospirales; family Lachnospiraceae; genus CAG-590. Next base: position 396 of record CAJOLO010000194.1, on the reverse strand, counting down.
ATATCTTTAATACACAATACCAACACTATAACAGAAATCAATACACAATACCTACACTATAACAGAAACGAATACACAATACTAACACTATAACAGAAATCAATACACAACACCTACACTATAACAGAAATGAACACATATTGCCACAATTATATTAACACAGGTTTGCAACCTCTTGTTCTTTTTTCTAATTTCCTACAAAAACTTTACGCTAGCCTTCACTTTCTGTTATGAGACAATCAGCTACCATATCAGGCAAAACTATTTACACATTTGAAATATATTTATGATATCTTCTTTTTGCAACGGATAATAAGATCTGTTCGATATTCCACTTGTCCTGACTGCTTCTTCAGCCATCACATCAAATTTTTCAGAGCCAATTCCCACTTCTGA
>CAJOLO010000193.1 GCA_905235345.1 uncultured Lachnospiraceae bacterium | reverse complement strand
TATATATGATAGCCTATTTCAAATAAAGGCAATATGACATACGTTTCTTATTATGGTATTGAAACATTTTCTCATATATGCTATAAAATAAGTTGTGATTATCTTATGTCACACGATAAAAAGAAAAATGAAGACAGGCCGGGTTATGCCGGTCGTTAAATGATTAGGAGATTACTCATGGATAATGAAATTGTAAGCCGGATCAAGGCACTTAAGAAGGAAAAGGATGTAGTTATATTGGCCCACTATTATGTGGATGGTGAGGTGCAGGAGCTGGCTGATTATGTGGGTGATTCGTTTTACCTTGCAAAGGTTGCGACTAAAGTGAAGGAGGCCAATATACTTTTTGGCGGAGTTTCATTTATGGGGGAGAGTGCGAAGCTGCTCAACCCTGAGAAGAAGGTTGTTATGGCAGATCAGCTCGCAGACTGTCCGATGGCACATATGGTGACAAAGGAGAGGATTGCTGAGGTAAGAAGTGAGTATGATGACCTTGCAGTTGTGTGCTATGTCAATTCAACAGCAGAGATTAAGTCGGTGTCTGATGTATGTGTGACATCATCGAATGCACTGAAGGTTGTGAGCAATCTGACAGAAAAGAATATATTCTTCGTGCCGGATAATAATCTTGGAAGATATATTGCAACAAAGCTTCCGGATAAGCATTTTATATTTAATGACGGTTTCTGCCATGTGCATAAGAGCATTGATAAAGAGGCTGTGGAGAGGGCAAAGAAGTTGTGCCCGACGGCGGAGGTGCTTACCCATCCGGAATGTACGATGGATGTTCTGGAGATTTCGGATTTCATCGGAAGTACATCAGAGATCATTGATTATGCTACTGCAAGCACTAAGAAGGAATTTATCATTTGTACAGAGATGGGTGTGTTCTTCGAATTGATGCAGAAGAATCCGGATAAGAAATTCTATTCAGTGGGACACAGACAGTTCTGTCCGAATATGAAGCTTGTAACCATCGATAAAGTACTTGAGGCACTAGAATCGATGGAGCCCGAGGTAACACTTCCGGATGATATTATGGAGTCGGCAAGAAAGCCGCTTGAACGTATGCTTGAGCTTGCAAAGTGAACAGATTGTAAATAATAGTTTATTGATCTATGGAGCTAAGCTTCATAGATACGTTTTATTCTGTATCGTGTTGCTTAAGTTCACAAGCGAGCATTAAATGCAGAATTATGATTGCCCTGCAGAAAACTTCATTCTCCATTTGATAGCTTCATCCCGGTATCTTTGGGCGACATCCATAAGTTCATTGTATTGTTTTTTGGCACTTTCAATCTGCGCCTCGCGGATTGAGAGTGCTTTTTTTGTCTCAATGAGAGAGTCGGTAAGAGATTTGAGCTTTCCTTCCTGTTCACTAAGCTTTGGAGAGTATAGGCATTTTTCCTCATTAAGGTCGGATAGCTCCTTTTTGAGATTGTCGTTTTCGTCTAACAGTGAGCTTATCTTGTTCATCATTAGATTGCTTGCTTGTTGCAGCTTGCCTGCGTCTTCATGGATAGGGCTTATCTTGTCTAGCCGGAACATAGTCTGCTGTTTGAAGGTATCGGATATATCGTCATGGGAAATGAACTCCGAATCAGAGGATAATCTCCATAAACTGTTATTATCATCGCTATGTATATAGATAATCAAATGAGATCCGGTGTTTAAGACAGAAAAAACAGGTTTGCAGGAAAGATCGCAAAGCAGATCGTATATTTCGGAAGATATGTTTTCCGATGCAGGTGAATTAATAACGGCATATCGCACATCCCATTTATTGTCCGACGGGTTATGAACAGTGTATAAAAGTATAATGTGTCCGTTAAATGAAACGATTTGTGCTTGGACATATCTGTGCAAATCATCTGCTCCAAGTTGAAATACCGGTTGTTCTGAGGAGATGCTTTTAATAGTAAGCTCCTCATTTATTGTAATATAAGAATAATATATGTTATGGTCAAGAAATGTACCATAAAGGTGGTCGGCATAATCATGGGCAAGATATACGGGACGTGACAGGAAATCTGCCTGAATTCTTCTCATAATAATGTGTTCGCCCATGGTATATAAGAGGTGTTTCTGGTTATGCCCGGTCTGAAAAATGAAATCCATTATTGAATCCTCGTGAAAATTGGCTTTTTTACTATATATATGGGAACATTTACTTTTTTATGACATATTATATATTAAACAAGTACAAGGAAATGCATTATGGCAAAGTGTAAATGTTCAAAGAGACCTAGAATTTCAAGCCGGATAGTGCAGGGGATACCGCCATGTCAGGAAGGATGTGTGGATGTGTGTACCAATCCTGTGTGTGCGGACCCTAAGGTGCTTTCCATGATGGCTCCGTTGGTGTATGACGAGATTGGTATTAATCTGTGTACCACCTTTGATCTTGGTGTGGATATCGCAACGACGTATCCTACAGTTACATGTGCGACGGCAAGGGTAATAAATGCGACCTATACATATGGTGACGGAAATGTGGTGATTGATTCTCTTGTTGGAAGGCCTAATTGTTACAGTGTAACACTGTCCAACATTATTGTGGAGTTTGCCGTTAATCTTTATGATTCGACCGGCAGACTGGTGGATACTATATATCCTACGGCAGTATATCTTCCTTCGGATACTACAGCTGAAACCTATGATGCAGAGACTAATCCGTCTTCTGTGGAGTTAGAGATTTTTGCACCTTACGGATATGCATATACAACAGAAGATGGTGGGATAACACCGATTATTAATTATCTTGGATATCTTGACACCAACAATATGCCACAACAGGGAATTAATCTGTATGGTATTGCAAAGATTCTTGGTTTTGAGATTGCAGACAGCACAATTACTGTGGGACTGACACTTGTGTTGCAGAGTATGTATTATGCGGGTTACAGAGTAGCAAGCGCAGGCAGAATCGATACTCCCAAAGGAAGTATCATCACGCCTGATAATACAGAATGCATGATGTTTGTGGCAGGTGATCTGCTTGATCTTGCAATCAAGCCGCTTGATCTCGGGGCACCATTTTTTGAGGAAAAATTAAAGAATGACTGTACTTATGATGGGTGTGGATCGTCACAGGCGTGTGATATGACAGAGGAAGTACCGCAAATTGAGGTAAAATAACGGCGAATAGGACATATATCATATATTTTGTTAAGACTCCGCTTTGTCTGATGTGGCAGGGCGGGGTTTTTTATTATATTTTTATAAAAGATAACATAAAAAATAATATATAGTATTTTTTGTATATATTTTTGATTAATTTACCATTGTAAATTTTAAAATAAGTGGTAAACTATAAATATGTTTATATGAGTTTCGCAATTACTTAAAATTATATATTATTATAAAGAAATGTTCTACCTTCGCTGAGTGAAACGAAGGTGGGCTAAGAAGTGAGTCCTGACTTATTAAGTTCCGAGAACTGAACGGAATATTCGTACCTTTGCAGTTACCTGACAGGACGATTAAGGAGGCATAGTTATCATGCGTAAGAAATCCCACATTTCGTTGGCCAAGCATATTGTGAATATATCAGATACAAAGAATTTTGAAAAGCATAAGAAAGCATTCTATATCGGAAGTATTCTTCCGGATTGTAAGCCGTCTTTTCTCACCCAGAGGCATGAGATAACGGGAACAATACATCTTGTGGAAGAACAGATTAGAAAGCTTACAACGGGATATCGGCATGGTAATGAGCTTTCCGGAATGTATTATACCAAGCTGGGCGAGGTGCTGCACTATATAGCAGATTATTTCACATATCCGCATAATAATGAGTATCCGGGAAGCATGAAGGATCATTGCGTGTATGAGGGTGAACTTAAACATAAGCTAAGGAGTTATATCAGGAATCTGCACGAGAATGAGCTTGAACGTTGGAAAGCTCAGATTAACCTTCAGGATATGTCAGGATTTAATAGTGTTTCGGATATTATGGATTTTATCAGAGAGAGACACAGACACTATATAGAGATAGACTCTCATAGTGTGGAACAGGATTGCAGGTATATTGTGGAGGTGTGCTCTACGGTTTCGGCAGCGATATTACATGTGTGCATGATGTCTATAGAGACGAAGCATGGTTATGTAAGAATACCTGTGGCGGTTAACAGGGGATGAAACAGGAGATTTGATATAAGCCGGCAGAATAATCTGTCGGCTTATTTATTATTCATAAGCAATGTCATTTGCTTAAGTCCTGATTCATAAGTTTCCGTAAATTTTGTCTTTAGGTTGATGAAGAATATGAAAATGTGTATAATTAAACATATTTTATTCCAATGCAAATAACCTCATTCCTATGAACGAGCGATTTTGCACCGGAATCATATATTATTTGTATCTATTCAGCAAGACTGAGTAATTATTCTTATATGGAGGAAACCAATGATGAAGCTTATCTCATGGAATGTTAATGGAATAAGAGCCTGTGTGACAAAAGGGTTTGAGGATTATTTTAAAGAGGCAGATGCAGATATATTCTGTATTCAGGAATCGAAGATGCAGGCTGGACAGTTAGAACTTGATCTGCCGGGATATCATCAGTATTGGAATTATGCCGAGAAGAAGGGATATTCGGGAACGGCGATATTTACCAGGCAGGAGCCCTTAAATGTTACATACGGAATAGGCGTGGAGGAGCATGACCATGAGGGAAGGGTCATTACTTTGGAATATGACAAGTTCTATATGATTACAGTCTATACTCCCAATTCCCAGAATGAGCTGAAACGCCTTGATTACAGAATGACTTGGGAGGATGCATTTAAGGATTACCTTAAAGGGCTTGCTGCTAAGAAGTCTGTGATAGTATGCGGAGATATGAATGTTGCACATAAGGAGATAGATCTTAAAAATCCAAAGACCAATCATAAAAATGCGGGATTTACGGATGAAGAACGGGAGAAGATGACTGCTCTTTTGGAGAGCGGATTTATTGATACATTTAGATATTTCTATCCTGATCAGACGGATATATATTCATGGTGGTCATACCGGTTCAAGGCAAGAGAGAAGAATGCGGGCTGGCGTATAGACTATTTCCTTGTATCGGAAGATCTTAAGGACA
>CAJOLO010000192.1 GCA_905235345.1 uncultured Lachnospiraceae bacterium | reverse complement strand
CACAGAGGATAGAGGCTGGGTAGCAGCATCAGACCTGACAGAAGGAGAACAACTACATACCGAGGATGGAACGGTAGTTATAGTAACCTACAATCAGGATGAATGGCTGAGAGAACCAGTCAAGGTGTATAACCTTGAGGTGGAGGAGCTGCATACCTATTATGTGACGGATGATAGGGTGCTGGTGCATAATGAATATGGAAATAGTCAAGACAAAGTAAATGAAGCAATTAAAAATATTCCAGAGAAAGATAAACAACTTGGTGAATGTGATGGCTTTGCGGAAAAACTGTCAGCTTTATTGAAGAAGACTGGAATTGATTTTGATATAATTAGGATAGATAGCGATTTTAATATATATTCTGATAAAGCAGGCACCGTAATAGGTAGAAAATATCATTATGGCATAAGGGTAGGTGATACGGTTTATGATAATCTTACAACTATAGGCATGTCTTTTGATGATTGGCTTGATGATATGGGGTTTAATGAAGTTGGTGGGCTTTACTGGAATGTTGTAGACGAAATAATTAACCATTAATTTAGGAGATTCATATGCATATACAAGAACTTATCCAAAACATGAAAAAGAGACCATTGATGTATATTAAAGAAGTGAGGTTAGATTATATAGAGCACTTTTTATTAGGGTTTTCATATTCCGTTTTGAAAAAAGATGAAAATGAGATAGATAAGCTGTTTCATGGTTATTTTCAAAAATATGTGATTAAGTGGATTAGGGATAATATAGATGCTGATTATCAGGTTGATTCTTTGTGGTATCATACTTCAATAAGGGATATTACAGAAGGTGAGTCGCAAGCGGTAGAGTTGTTTTTTAAGCTATGTGAAGAATTTTTTGACGAATATAATGAAATAGGTGGTGATAATGAGCATCCTTATGCATGATTTTCGTGCAATGTTTTATTAGTGACTCTTTGGTAGAATAATCGAGGATGATGAACGTCTTGCGGATAAGATTTTCGCAGGAGATATTGTCTGGACAGAGGATACCGTGACCGGTGAGCAGGTACTGAAACGTGTAATTAAGGTCTATGTAAAAGAGACCGACCATTTAGTTCACATCGGAATATCCACCGGAGAGGAAATAGAGACAACAGAGAACCATCCGTTCTACACAGAGGATAGAGGCTGGGTAGCAGCATCAGACCTGTATGAAGGAGAACGATTACATACAGAAGATGGCACAGTCATAACAGTAACCTACAATCATGACGAGTGGTTGAAGGAACCGGTCAAGGTGTATTACCTTGAGGTGGAGGAGCTGCATACCTATTATGTGACAGATGATAGGGTGTTGGTGCATAATCAATATATAAATCAAAATGATAGGGATGATTATGATGATGTTCCGACAAGAGAAAGGATAGGAAAACAAAAAGGTAATGCACCAAGAAATAATCAGAAACAAAATGAACAAGTCGATGAGATTGTAAGTAAATTAGGTCTAAGTTATGATGAACGAGAATAAATTGTATAATAAATAATCAAGGGTATAGTTTCAAAAGGATATTAGAAATTGCTGAGGATATCAAAAATATGAGAAAACATTAAAATATAATTTATGATTCCAGTGCAAAATAACCTCATTCCTATGAAGGGTTATTTTGCTCCATATTGCACGACAAAATACAGGAACGATGCACCACATCGCTCCAATATTTTGTGGCACAATCTGAACCCAAATCGCTCGTTCATAGAAATGGGCATTTTGCACTAGAATCATTTATAAGGCAGGTTTGTTTATTTTAAAATAGCGATTGTAAAAATAGCAACCTGCCCTCTTGACGATTGATAGTATAGTTGAAATGGTTCAAGGAGGGTAAACTAAAATGACATCTACTGAGATGATAGGGGATTACATTGATGTATTAGTTAATCAAAAGGTAATAAAAATAGGACGTTCCGCAAACATGATTTGGATATGGTTTGAAAAAAACGATGGAGTTAAGAGTACAATATGGTGTTTGCACATACAGTCAACTTTTCGTATTTTAAATCTAAAAAGGGAAGAAATTATAGTAGGTTCTTCTGATATATACCATCCGAGCAAGCGGATGGAGAATGCAGATGATTTTGATTGGGAACAACAGGGAAATAATTTATTTGATGAGAAGTCAAAAAATTGGTTAGAAAAAAATATTGGAATAAGTGTAAAAAAAATATTAATAAATTTGTGGGGAGATTTAAGGATTATTTTTTCGAATAATGATATATTAGAGGTGTATATAGATAACTCAACAAAATATGCAGAATGTTGGCGTTTGTTTGAAAAGGAGAAAAAAAATAAAAAACATTTGGTGATAACTGGAGGGTGAGCAGAAGGGAAGATGATATTATAATGACATTAGGAGATTATGTGGATTTATTGATGGATAAAAAAGTAGTCAATATTGGACGCATAAAGGATATAATATGGATAGATTTTAAAGAGATTACAGATGAAAAAAATGCAATATGGAGATTGGATATTCAGGCAACATGCCGAATCGTAAATGCCGAAAATAAAGAGATAATATTAGCGTCTTCAGATATATTTCAGCCGAATGATCAAATAAGAAAGAAAGAGGATTTTAATTGTGATTTTGATTGGAAAGTGCCAGGAAATAATCTATTTGATGAGAAGGCTAAAAAATGGTTAGAAAAAAATAATGATTTACATATAAAAGAAAGTATTGTAAATTTGTGGGGAGATTTAAGAATCATTTTTTCGAATGGTGATAGATTAGAGGTTTATGTTAATACTTCAGAATATGTAGAATGTTGGCGTTTGCTGGAAAAGAATAGAGAAAATAAAATACATCTGGTTATAACAGGATTAGGCTGGGAAGAGATATAGGTACACCAGTGAATTATCCCTGGTGCTGTGGTGCTGGCGACGCTGCTGATCATCCAACAGATAATTGAGGAGTGGAAGAATGGAGATTATGACCTTGCAGCAGCAGGCGGCCTTCAGATGATATCCTCCTTAAGTATGATCTTCATGAAGTGCTTTACGGGGGATACTCTGGTAGCAACAGGGAAGGTGAACGCCGCATAGATGAGATTTCTGTTGGAGATCTTGTCTGGACAGAGGATATCGTAACCGGAGAGCAGGTACTGAAACGTGTAAGCAAAGTCTATGTAAAAGAGACCGATCATTTAGTTCACATCGGAATCTCCACCGGAGAGGATATCGAGACAACCGAAAACCATCCGTTCTACACAGAGGATAGAGGCTGGTTAGCAGCATCAGATCTGACAGAAGGAGAACAACTACATACCGAGGATGGAACAGTAGTTACAGTAACCTACAATCATGACGAGTGGCTGAGAG
>CAJOLO010000191.1 GCA_905235345.1 uncultured Lachnospiraceae bacterium | reverse complement strand
ATACACTGCAAAGTATGTTATGAATCATTACTGTACAATTGGACAATTTTCGGATAAAATATATGCGGGTGTCGCCAATGAAAATGGCGTGAGTTTTTTTAAATTGCCGGAGTTCTGAGAAAGTATGCAAGATTAATCAGCGTGCGGACAAGTAGTGATGTCGTGTAAAAGGAAGGATTATAGGAATGCAATACGCAAGAAAATTAAAAGAAGGCGACAAGGAAATCATCTCGCTAAAGGATAAAGGCGTATTTGATGTGGTAAACGGTGTTTTGGTGGGAAAGCCACAGGATGAAGTCTACTACGATGAATATAAGGAGATTCTGATCAAGGTGATAGATAACGAGAATCTGCCGATTGTCTATAATGTAAATTTTGGACATGCGACGCCACGGTGCACATTGCCTTATGGTGTTTTCACGAAGGTAGATATGAACCGGAAAAAGATAGTTTGGGGATAAGAAGTTAATTGCTTCGCAATACCGTTCAGGCACGAAAGGGTCGCAAGCGACTCTTTTTTTATTTCTCCGTGAAATATATATTGAAAAATATAAATATACCTAAAACTATTTAAGACTCTATTACGTATATATTAACGCAAACATAAAGGAGGAGACGATACATGCACACCGATCGACAGCTGGCACGTCTTATAAAACATGGCAATCGGAAAGCGGCGGACGAGCTTTTTGACCGCTATTATCAGGAAATATACGCATACATATACAGACAGTTTGGGGAGCGTGAGCTGGCTATGGATTTGACGCAGGATACTTTTGTGGCAACATTTCGTGGAATGTATGGGTTTGATGAACGTAAGGCTGAATTCAGGACGTGGCTGTATCATATCGCAGCTAATAAGGTGACAGATTATTATAGAAGTAGACGCTATCATCAACATATTACAGAACAGTCGCTTGATGAAATGGAATATGCGGAGGATTATGACATTTTGAAAGGGCTTGTAGAGCGTGAACGTGTGCAGCAGATAATGGAGTTTGTGTCAGAATATGAGCCGTCATGGGCGCAGATATTTCAAAAAAAATGCTTTGAAGAAAAGACATTTTCTGAAATCGCGAAAGAGCTTGATATATCCGAGAATACAGTAAAAACACGTTATTACACTATAATAAAGAGGTTAAGAAAGGAGCTTTTTTAATGAAAATGGAGATAGATTATCCGAGTGAGTATGAGATTGAGGAGCAGAAAAAAAAGGTTATGGAGAGAACATTTATTAAGAATATAAAACGTCCGGGTCTGCGAATAGTATTCTATCAATGCAGAATAACAGCGATTATTAGTTTGTTCATATATTTTCTGCTGATGTTTGTGTGTGCATCTATTCGTCCCGGGCAGGAAAATGGGGGATACCTTGCATTTTTGATTTTTCCGCTGACTTATTTCAGCTTTTATTTTCTATCAGTGCTTTCGGAGGGGCAAAATGAAGTTATTGAGCTGAAAATGTCATTGCGCTATTCGTTTATATATCTTATAAGCCTTAGAATGCTATATGCCGCTATAGTTTCAGTGTGGTTAAACATAATACTTCTCATGATTTTTTTTAACAGAGTAGGGAATATGTGGAGTATAGGAGCAGCGGGCACAAGTGCTACGCTTATTTTGGCATTGGTAAGCCTTATAACATATGAAAAGACGGGATCGGTAAAAATATCAGCATTCATAATATCAGTGTGGACTTTGGTAGGAATACTTCTTATGCAGTACGGTCAAGGACTGTATCATCTGCTTGTAGATGTTGTGCCGGTGGCGGTGCACCTTACGGTTACAGCGGCAACATTTATGATGTTTATAAGATATATTAGAAAGGTGGAGAAACAAAATGCTTATGGTTTCTGATGTTACAAAAAAATATGGGAGTTTTACAGCAGTAGAGAATATAAGTCTTAATCTGGATTATGGATTATACGGACTTCTTGCGCCCAATGGTGCAGGTAAGACTACGTTGATTAACTTAATCCAACCTTAGGGGAGATACTTTATGATGGAGTTGAGATAAGAAAGATGGGGGCTGAATACCGTTCATTGCTTGGCTATCTTCCACAGAAATTTGGATATTACAATAATAATACGCCGACGCAGTATCTTGATTATCTGGCGGCATTAAAAGGGATGCCGACATCGGGGCTTAAACATCGTATTAGTGAGGTCCTTGAACAGGTTGGACTTGCGGATTATGAAAATGTGAAAATGCGGAAATTTTCAGGCGGTATGCTGCAAAGGGTAGGTATAGCGCAGGCGATATTAAATGATCCGAAAATACTTATCCTTGATGAGCCAACGGCAGGTCTTGATCCAAAGGAGAGGGCACGCTTTCGCAATATCATTTCGTCATTGTCAAAAAACAGGATAGTTATTCTTTCGACACATATTGTTTCGGATATAGAGTCGATTGCTAATCGTGTAGTGATGATTAAGGATAGGCATATATATAAAAATGATACAGTACCGGCAATATGCTCCGAACTTGATGGATGCATTTTTGAAACATCTGTCTCCGATAGTGAGTATGAGGAATTTGAGAATAAGTATCCGGTGCTTTCAGCAAGGCAGGAGAATGGAAATATGGCAGTACGGTTCTACAACGAAGGTAGGATGGATATAGAGGCAAGGGAGTGTTCTCCTAATCTGGAGGATTATTTTCTGGTGACATACAGATAGGCAAATATGTCAGGAGAAGGTGCGATTATGAGGATATTAATAAAGGAATTAAGAAGACTTTTTGATATTAAGCTGATTGTTATATTGATACTGTTTTCTATAGCGTATATAAGTATCTATTTGTCGATAGCACAAAAAGATTGGAGTTATTCATCATCACCATGTGTTGTTGATTTTCATAGGGAACTCGTAGCTTGTTTTGGACCTGAATTGTCGATTGATGAATGGGATGAGTTTATGGCTATGAGGCAGAAGATTATTGATGAGTTCATGGATGAGGTCAGGAAAAGCCCGGTCATGGCAAGGCATGGGATAAATACATATGAGAAATATAGAGAAGCGAGAAATAAGATTGATGAATTGTATGGTGAGAATATGACAAAAGAGGATAAAGAACTGCATGATGAATTATTTAGAATAGAATTAAATGATGAAATAACCTGTCCGTTAAGTTTTAAACTACAGGATATGAATTGGACCTGTGATGATAAAGAGGATGGCTCTATATTTACTAATGAAGAAAATGCAGATAATATTATCTCTGGTATTTATGTATCAAAGCATAGCGATAATTACAAGCGTCGATATAAATTGCATATGACGTCCGACCATATATCCCTTATTCATGATTCGGCAATAAGTACCATTGATGGGGATTTTAAGTGGATGATAATTCTATCTGTGATCTGGTGCTTTGTACTTATAATGCCATATCAGATAAGTGAAAGGTTAAGGTGTGTTCGTCTGGTTAAACTTCCGACCTTCACAGGAAGAAAAGTCTTTGATAAGCAGGCTGTTGCAAGCGTATGTGCAGGAATAATGACGGGCATAATATTATGTGGAGTGTATGCATTATTACTTTGGAGAAAAGGCGCATTTGATTTTCGTTGGTGTAATATAAGTCTTCATTGTCGGACATACTGGTTTGATATGAGTTATTTGCAATATCTCTTGCTATATGCCTTATTTGTAATATTGAGTTCTGTCGGAGCTGCATTGCTTTCTTATATTGTGGGAAGATTATCTGTTAATTATATTGCAGGCATAGGAATAGCCATACCCATTTCAGTGATATATGCAGCAGTAATAAATATACTGGGTACAGCTCCATTTGATATGGGGTATAACATTTATCAAACATGGAGTGTCGTTAGAGCATGCGGTGTGGGACTGGTAAGTGTGTTTTGCGTTATAGTAACATGTGCGATGCTGCATAGGGATAAGGTGCGTGATATATTGTGAGAATATTTATATATGAGCAGAAAAAGCTTTATAGGTTTCCGGTCATTTGGTTTATTTTTGTATTGTTTTTATCATTTAATGTATTTACTATATATGGAATGGTTGGAAATTCGGATTTTAGGGAGAATATAGAAGCGGTCTATGATGTGATTACAGGTAAAAAAACAGGCGGGGAGTATTATGATTTCTATGAACAGTATAAAAAAGATTATTCAGACATTTATATAAATTTTAATATGAATGAAATAAAAAATATGAAAGAGGATATGTCAAAATTCTATCCTTCAGGAAGCTATAAAGAATTTATAGATAATAACTACAAAAAGCTTCAAAAAAGAGTTGAGGAAATCATAGCTTCAAATGATACGGATGCGGATTTTTATCCGGGGGACAGTTTTCAGATACATGGAAAATTGTATAAGTTTTTGAGTCAATGTATTATTGAAATGATGTTAATTATGTGCTTTTCTGTTTTATATCTTATGGATTTTGAACGTATAAATAGAACGGAGGATATAGTATTTTCCAGTAGTACAGGTCGGAAAAATATGTGGATTAAATGGTGTGCAGGTATCTTTAATGGGCTTGTTTTCTCTGTGATTTTAATTGTAGCCGGTCTTACTTTGTTTTTTACGTATGTGCCAATGAAGGGACTGATGGATGTTCCTATCAGTTCATACATGGTTATGGAGAGCAGCGGGATATTGGAGTATCCATTCATATCATTTGTAAGACTTACTATAAGACAAGAGCTTATACTTAATATTGTTACGGCATTTTTGATTGTATTGCTTGCCGGCGTAATTGCAGGTGCGGTTCATATTTTTGTGAACAACAGTTATATTTCCATGATATGTATCGCAGCAGGTTTTGTTGGACTTATGTGGTTTGGATTAACTATACAACGCGCAGATTGGATCAAGACATTTGCATGTATGAATCCTGCTGTGCTATGGTTATGCTGTGGACGATGGTTTATTGAAAATGATATGGCTGTTTCATTTAATTGGAGTGAATTCTGGAATCTGGGTGTATGGGGAATTATGGCTGTACTATTGGGAATGTGTGGAATGAGGTGTTTCAAGAAGAAAGATATATGAATAAGTAAGGGGATTAAGAATATTTAATAGTGATTGACGAATAGCTGGTATGAAAATTATAATGTTAGTGAAAAAAGAGTTGGAATGGAGACTAAATTTTCAATAGAAGATGATATCGGCGAAATGAAAGGAAATAAAAAAAATTAAATTTTCACTTACATCAAATTAAATTTTGTGCTATACTTCTGAATTGTTGAAAAAGAAAACTGTGTAATCGATAGATGTAAGTCCGGCAGAATTTATGCGTGTAATCTAAAGTAGTTTAACTACGGAGATTACACGCTTTTTATGTTCT
>CAJOLO010000190.1 GCA_905235345.1 uncultured Lachnospiraceae bacterium | reverse complement strand
TTCACATACATGAATAATAAACACCCGAAAAAGGCTTACGGTAATATATCGTAGCTTTTTTTGGGTGTTTTTATATTATATATCTCAGACGAAGATGACCCCCGCCTCTAAGCATAGCGATGGCAGGGGCAACAAACTTATCTTAGGCGGGGTTAATCATTTTATACTTGCAAAATACCCGTGGGGGGTATATAATTTCCATAAAATAATAATCGTAAAGTTTGGTGATAGGATTACAAAGGAGGTTACAGGCATGGAAAAGGAACAATGCTGCCATTGCGCAAGGACTAAAGAACGCTCGTCTGAGGAATATAAGAAGCTTATTAACAGGTTGAGCCGTATTGAGGGACAGATCAGAGGAATCAGACGAATGGTAGAGGAGAGTGCATACTGTACTGATATTCTTGTACAGTCAGCGGCTGTGACTGCGGCGATGAATGCATTTAATAAAGAACTGCTTTCCAATCATATCAGAACCTGTGTTGCAGAGGATATAAGGTCAGGTAAGGATGAAACGATAGATGAGTTGGTAGATTTGATTGGAAAGATGATGAAATGAGATTTTTTACAAACTTAAGGGATCCAACTAAGTAATAGAGGAGGTATGCAATGGAGCAATATATTGTGACAGGAATGAGTTGTGCTGCCTGTAGTGCCAGGGTTGAGAAGGCGGTTTCCAAGGTGGAGGGTGTGACCTCATGCTCGGTAAGTCTGCTGACCAACTCCATGGGAGTTGAGGGGACGGCAGGTGCTGAATCAATTATAGCTGCAGTTGAGAAGGCGGGATATGGTGCATCAAGGAAAGCTGGAAAAAGTGTATCGGGTGCCGGGCCAATTAATGAATCAGGATATGACACAGCTAAAAACGGTACAGCTATAGAAGCATATAATAGTGGCAAACATAATGATGTCGGAAAGGCAGACCACAGTGCAGAGGAGGCAATGTTAGAGGACCGGGAGACACCGGTACTTAAAAAGCGTCTCATATATTCAATTGTCTTTCTTTTACCGCTTATGTATATGTCTATGGGACATATGATGTGGGGTTGGCCGCTCCCGTCGTTTTTGGACGGTAATCATGTGGCGATGGGTCTGACCCAGATGTTGCTTACGATCATAATAATGGTTATCAACCAGAAGTTTTTTAAAAGCGGATTTATAAGCCTTATACACGGAGCTCCCAATATGGATACTCTTGTTGCTCTCGGCTCATCGGCATCATTTATATACAGCACTTATGTGCTCTATGCCATGACCTGTGCTCAGGTCGTTGGCGATGCTGACAAGGTAATGTCATATATGCATGAATTCTATTATGAGTCTGCGGCAATGATACTTACCCTGATCACTGTGGGCAAGATGTTAGAGGCAAGGTCGAAGGGAAAGACTACCGATGCGCTCAGGGGACTTATGCGTCTTGCTCCGAAGACGGCAGTGATTATTCGGGAAGGAGCAGAGTGTGAGGTTCCGGTTGAAGAGGTAAGAATAGGAGATATATTCGTGGTTCGTCCGGGAGAAAATGTTCCCGTTGACGGAGTTGTAGTGGAAGGCTACAGTGCGGTCAATGAGGCAGCTCTTACAGGAGAGAGCATTCCCGTTGACAAGCAGGTGGGAGACAAGGTATCTGCCGCCACAGTCAATCAGTCGGGATTTATGAAATGTAAGGCAACAAGGATTGGTGAGGACACCACGCTTTCACAGATAATAGGAATGGTACAGGATGCGGCAGCTACCAAAGCACCGATTGCGAAGGTGGCAGATAAGGTTTCAGGTATATTCGTGCCTGTGGTTATTACCATTGCGGTGATCACAACCATGGTATGGCTTTTGCTGGGTAAGGATATCGGGTTCGCCCTTGCAAGAGGGATTTCGGTTCTTGTTATAAGCTGTCCGTGTGCTTTGGGACTTGCCACGCCTGTTGCCATCATGGTGGGAAACGGCGTCGGGGCAAAGCATGGAATATTATATAAGACTGCAGCGTCGCTGGAGGCTGCAGGGCGTATCCGTATTGTTGCACTTGATAAGACCGGAACAATAACGAAGGGCGAGCCTAAGGTTACTGATGTGATTCCCGCTGCCGGAATCAGCGAGGAAGAACTGCTTAAGTTAGCGTATGTGTTGGAGCTGAAAAGCGAACATCCTTTGGCGAAGGCGATAATCGAATATGTTGAAGAAGGCATTGTAAAAAATGCAGACAGTAAGAAGAGATACTTAGGAGAGGTTATTGATTTTGAGGCTCTTCCCGGAAACGGACTTAAGGGAAGATGGAATGATGATATCAGTAAAGACGGTGCATATTCCACAGAAAGAACGCAGGGGGAGTTGTCTAATATATATGGCGGTAATGAGAAGTTCATAAGGGGAATTCTTGGCGGGGATACGACTGTCAATTCTGTACCGGATAACCGGGTGGATTTATCCGACGAATCATCAAAGAATATGTGGAAGGATTTGCCTGAGGATGTTCCGGAAAAGCTTCATGAACTTTCAAGCCAGGGCAAGACGCCACTTCTGTTTGCAAAAGATAATACATTTATGGGCATAATAGCTGTGGCAGATGTTATGAAAGAGGATAGCCGTGAGGCGATAGCATATCTTAAAGATATGGGTATCAAGGTGGTGATGATAACCGGAGATAATGAGGAAAGTGCGAAAGCTATCGGAACACAGGCGGGTGTGGATGAAGTTATCGCAGGAGTGCTTCCGGATGGCAAGGAGAGCAAGATCAGAGAACTGATGGAACAGGGTAAGACCGCAATGGTAGGTGACGGAATCAATGATGCTCCGGCACTTACAAGGGCTGATGTGGGAATTGCCATCGGTGCAGGGACTGATATCGCCATGGATGCGGCTGATGTGGTACTGATGAAAAGCGGGCTTATGGATGTGGTGGATGCCATAACTCTTGGGAGAGCTACTCTTAAGAATATCCATGAGAATCTGTTCTGGGCATTTATATACAATGTGATCGGAATTCCGTTGGCAGCAGGAGTGTGGATTCCGTTATTCGGATGGAAGTTGAATCCAATGTTTGGTGCTGCGGCAATGAGCCTTTCAAGCTTCTGTGTGGTAACTAATGCATTAAGGCTTAATCTTTCTAAGCTGCATGGAGATGCTGATGTAAAAACAGGTGAAAGAGCTGTCAGAAAAAACAATGAAAATAATAATATAAAGGAGAAAATGATTATGAACAAGACAATGAAAATTGAGGGTATGATGTGTGGTCACTGTGAGGCAACTGTAAAGAAGGCGTTAGAAGCAGTCGACGGAGTAACAGAGGCAATTGTAAGCCATGAAGATGGAACTGCAAAACTTTCACTTTCAGCAGATGTTGCGGATGAAGTGTTAAAGAAAGCG
>CAJOLO010000189.1 GCA_905235345.1 uncultured Lachnospiraceae bacterium | reverse complement strand
TAGCCTGGGGTTGATCTCCGGTGGGCTCGAAGGGGGCATGTAGTTTGAATTTATTTTGTTCGGGTTGCATAAAAACTCCTCTCACATCCCATATTTTTACAGTTCTCGCGTATCTTGTCATATTCCGCAAGCTTGTCTTTGTCTCTTTTACACACATATAAAGATATAACCAAATCACTTAAAACTATAAGTATAACTACAATTATCAAATTATGGTTTTTCACAGTATCTTCACCACAAAACCAGGAGATGTGTTTATCTCACTTCACACCTTTGACCAGTCAGAATAATACTTTTTATCATCAATTTTGGTATATGCTCTTACCCGTACATAATACGTTCCCTTAGCACTCAGCTTAGTAACATTGGAAGTGTACTTTGTGTTAATCTTATACCATGACTGAAACCTTGGCTTTATCGTGGCTTTCTTTACGCCCTTGGTAAATTTCTTGTTCTTTGCAGCCTGAATCTGGAAGTTCTCTGATCTTAATGCCGTATTCTCCGATACCTTAAATGTTACTTTTATCGTCTTTTTATTTCTTACCGTCTTTGTAATCTTTGGTGTATCAAAGTAATTCTTTACAGTTATCGTAGTCTCATATACTTTCCCGTTATTACCGGAGGCTCTTATCACTGTCTTGCCCGCTTTCTTGGCAGTTATTGAACCGGATGCATTAACGGAAACAATTGCCGGATCATCAGATGAATATGTGTAATTGTCAAGATCCAGTACCACAGCTTCTTTCACACCTATTGCTGTTGCAGCAAATGATACATTCCTCACAACAGTAATTGATGTCTCAACGCCAACATACAGATATGTCGTTTCGTTCTCTAAAGTGTTCTCTTCAATCTGCCGTAACACAGGTTCGGAAAGATACTCCTGTTTTATGGATATGATCTGTATAACATCCTTAAGCTCCGGTGCCATCGTCTCATCCACCGGTTCTTTTATCCGACCCCCACGTGCAAATCTACCGCTTACACAGGCTCCCCAGCTCGAACCCAATCCGTCATCCGCAATAAAACCGCCAAGGCCTACATATAGATTAGACGGATTTATCATGCTTGTGTAATGACCTGTTACACCATTACCACCGGTTATCCATGTATTCTTCTCACCATACCATTGATTTACACCGCCTGTCAACGTTCCTCCGGGCCAAGCCAACACCTCGGCCGAACCGGTCTCATATTTGTTATTCGCATCCTTATACTCGTTACTACCCGGTCTGCCATGATCAGGATAAATGGTGGCTTCCGCCGCACGGATTCTTGCATAACGCTCAAGCTCATAGGACCATTTAATGGGAACATAATCATTCATTGTAAGATTTTTTGTTCTATCTCTGGGATCAGGATATCCGTTTTCGCAAGCTTCTTTTCTAATTTCATTAATTCTGTTAAGAGCTGCCTGTTGCTCCGCCATATAATCGCCTCTTATTCCCACGTTAATGCTATCCTGTCCGGGAACAGTCAGCTCATTTTCCAAAACCGTTGAAGCAAATGCAATATTTTTTCCCGAAAGAACCAATCCCGTAATAATAAATGACATCCCAAGCACAAGTCTGATCCCTGTCTTAAAATATGATTCTCTGTTCTTAATAATCTTCATTTTATCCACCCTCTTCTCATTTATATTCTCCCGGGATCTCTGACTCACATATATCTACGTTTTGAAATCCCTTTTTATATTTTCCTCTACCTGTTCTCTATAATATCTGCAATCTTTATAATCCCGCACAAAACTGCGGTACAGATCAGAACAAGGATAACCGGCAGCCACGATGCTCCATCTGATATAACAATATTATACATTTCGATATTTATTTATCTTCTTCCGGTAATACTGTACCATTTTTCTATAATATCTTCAAGTAATTCTAACCCTGTTTCTTAGGGTTTATACTTTCCTAAACAGTTACAATTTTCCATAAAAATAGAACCTTCAGGCAAGTATATTGCCCAAAAGTTCTATTGAATATATCGCAATCAGAAACGACACAATATCACTATGCCAATGCCGCCGTAATGATAGCCATCGAATACACTTCAAACGCATTGCATCCCCTCGACAGATCATTAACCTGTGCATTTAATCCAAGTAAAATAGGTCCATACGCCTCAAAGTTACCCATGCGTTGTGCAATCTTATATCCGATATTCCCGGCATTGATATCAGGGAAGATAAACGTGTTAGCATATCCTGCCACTTCCGAATCCGGTGTCTTCTGCCTTGCTACTCTGGGCGAAACCGCCGCATCGAATTGAAGCTCGCCGTCAATCGGGATATCCGGATACTTCTTCATAGCTTTTCTCGCAGCATTACGCATCTTGTCTACGTCCTCACCCTTACCTGAATCAAGTGTGGAATAGCTTAAGAACGCCACCTTAGGATCTACTCCGAATATCTTGGCACACTGAACTGTCTCACCGCATATCTCCACCAGCTCATCTTCTGTAGGTTTTATATTAATTGCACAATCTGCCATTGCCAGAACCTCATTTCCTCCTGTTGCTGACGGACGTACCAGAATAAAGCATGAAGATACAATACTGTTACCCGGCTTGGTCTTGATTATCTGAAGTGCCGGTCTGACCGTATCTGCCGTTGAATAAGTTGCTCCACCTAAAAGACAATCCGCCTCTCCCATCTTAATGAGCATAGTTCCGAAATAATTCCTTGCCTTAACCGTTTCCCGTGCCTGCTCCATTGTAACCCCTTTATTCTTCCTGATCTCACAGAACAACTCTGCCATCTCGTCAAGCCTGTCATATTTCTCCGGATCAATAATCTTCGCACCGCGAATATTGTAACCTGCATCCTCTGCAGCCTGCAATATCTCGTCCTCATTCCCTAACAAAAGAGGTCTTAAGAAGTTGCTCGCAAGAAGCCTTGAAGCCGCCTCCAGTATTCTGGAATCCTCTCCTTCTGTAAATACAATGGTCTTCGGATCCTTCTTTAATTTATCTATCATCGCCCCAAACCCAAACATATTGATTCCTCCTAATTATTTTCCATGTTTTTCATTATATTTTATTATAAGGTTCTTTTATATTTTGTCAATTAATCCTTTATGCAAAATCAGATTTTTTTAAATAATTTATACAAATCTTTTTATGTCATTTAGTATATGCTTCCCTTTTAAAAAATCATACTTTTATGTAACCACATAAAACACATAAAATCAGTGGGCTGAAACCTTTGTTACCGTGTTAACAGTAACTGTTACGCCCACTGTCATAATTACATGAATTGCTTCATTTCTCCCATCAGATCTTCCTCAGTCTTTATGAGCCTTTTGGCCAAATGAATACTCTCCGGTGATGCATTCTCATTCTTGTTAAGATATTCCGATACTGACTGGATTCCCATATTGCAGCCGTCCATAATTATCTTTGCAATCTGTCTCGCATCATCCTTGATCATAAGCTTCGCCTCAGTTGTTATCCATGACATTGCCGATGCCATAAGCCCCGGCTTATCCTCACTCTTTCCGTACCTGGCAAGCTGGTCTCCCGTCTCTTTTTCCAATCTCTCATGCTCGTCTGTATAGCTGTTGATCAGATTCTTCAATTTATCATCTACGATATATTCTTTAACCTGCTTCATGCTGTTGATAGCCATCTT
>CAJOLO010000188.1 GCA_905235345.1 uncultured Lachnospiraceae bacterium | reverse complement strand
ATACGGAGCACCAACATATGTTATCACCGCTGCAATAAGTCCCACTACAAACACATACATCATTGACACATCAAATATACGCTTTACATTCTTATACTCTCCCTTTTCAATCTTCTCAGCCATGATCTTTGATACCGCCTGAGGAATAGAAAAGGTTGCTATCAAAAGAATCAGATAATATACCGTCTGCGCCTTTCCGTAATATCCATTCCCTTCCGCCTCTAATATATTGGCAAACGGGATATTATAAATCATTCCTATCAACTTTGATATAATACTGGCCGCCGCAAGAATCGCGGCCTGTAATGCAAAATTAGTTCTTTGTTTCTTTTTATTCTTAGCCATGCTTTATATAATCTTTCTTAATTTTTAATCTAACTGCTTTTATCTTCTCTGTTTTGATCTTTTCTGATTTTATCTTTTCCGCTCTTATCTTCCCTGCTTCTTTCTACTTGGTAACCAGCATCAAACATATTCTCATATATATTTTTGTGAATGGTTCTGAATCAATGTCATTAACTCAAAATCATTCGTCACCTCATCCGCCAGCCAATCTTTGAGTTACTGAAGACTTCTCCTCGAGTGGAAAGCTTGAGCGTTTTACTCATTATTCATTTTATCCATAGCTTCCTCAAAGCTTGAATAGCCATACATTTTTATAGTTTCATTCATTATACGGTATGCAAGATTATCATTCTTCTTCACCATTCCCACAATGAACTGACCATATAATTTCAGCATCTTATCACTGTATGTTCCCATCTCTCCGCGAAGATATGTCTCATAAGATGTATCCCATGGCATATCCTCACTTGTATGAATTCTTCTGGCATGAGTTGCAAGTCCGGGATATTCCCCGGCAAAGCTCTCCATCCAATCCACCTGAATCTTTATTATCTCTTCCATGATCTGTTTCTTTTCAGGAGGGATAACAGGGAATTGTTCCTTTATCTTATCCCACTCCTCAGGTGAGGTACTTTCCTCCATACGCCCGTATTTCTCCATGATTGGATTCCAGCCCCTATCTATAGAGAGTGAGAAATCAACGGCATACTGAACCAGCATCTCATCCGTCCATGTTGTATATTGGCTGGCTCGCATTATATGAAATGTCGGCCAGTCATCCTGACATTCAGCCCTTCCGCCTTCATTCTTAACTTTATCAAAGGCTGAAAATTCCATCCTTGCAATCTCTTCCACCAGTTCTTCATGTGTCATATCCGAATATTGTGCACGATACATCATGTCAGATGTATAATGTTCAAGATACGTATCTACATAATATCCATCCTTACCCGGAAGTGAGAGCAGTATGACATTACCGATATATCCTTGTGTAACAGCTTCATTAAGAAGTATTCCCGCAAGATCTTCAATAAGCGCCATTTCTTCTTTCCTCATACCTTCACATACTTCACTGCTGACACTTTCGGTTTTATCCGTCACAAATTCACTACCTGCTGCACTTCCGCCTGATTCCGTTACTTCTTCCTTACCGGTCTCAGCCACAAGCAGTTTTGCAGCTTCTATGGTAATCTTCCTTACCATATCCGGCACTTCTTTTACTACATTGAATCTCTCTGTTCCCTTCATAAGCCATTTATCATGAGGAGCATAAAGTTTATTCAATATATATGCTGCAGTCACAGCTTTTCTGAGTCCGGTATGCAGAAGCTGCATTGCCCCGGCGTAATCTCCTCTTGCGCTCATTCTCGAATAATTATACTGGGCATTCTGTCCGAACTCTGCAAGATTCTGACATAACAGCTTAATAATTACACTTTCGTTATAATAACCGTTTAAATATCTCCTCAGTTTACATAACGTACCATCAGTCTCATTGAATATCTCACCATTACAAAATGCAGCAAGCTTATACATAGGAATTGTAAGCATTGTTTCACTACGGATTGTTCCGTTCTGTTTCCACTCGCTATACGCAGTCTCTCCAAGATAATATATACAAAAATCATCCACTGAACATACGCCGACCCTGCGTCGTCCATGTTCAGTATTCATTCTCTCGAAGCCATGAAATTCCTTAGGCAGTTCGTCATAATCCTTCTTAAGCTGATCACCTATCTTCTCGTACGCATCCTGCTCCAACCAGATATAAAAACCCGGTCCCCAGTCGTGATCCATAGAAGCCTGATCATCAAATCCAAAACAGTCGCTTCCCTCACCGCACATTCCTATTGTCATAAGCGGAAGTATATCCGAGTACTTGCTCTCTAACATCGGTTTTCCTACTGCTTCATAGTATTCTCTGTCAAGTTGAAGCCCCTTAACAAACTCTCCGGCCGAACCATCAATAATATTCTTATATATTCCGTTATATTCACAACCGCTTCCTCTCACAGCCTCTTTGAGATATTCAAGAACTCTTCTGAAAAAATCCGTCTCACCAAGTGTAGATTTAATTGCGGTCAAAGCTTCTTCATAATATGCTATTGCCTCTTCATATTTACACTTATGTTCAAGAACATGTCCTTTAGCTGTCATTGCAGCCGCAATATGTGTATCTTTCTCGCCCAGTTTATGAAACAGTTCAATTGATTTATCTGCATACTCTTCTGTTAATGCATCGTTCTTTGAGTCATATATCTGAAGAGATGTATTGGCAAGATTAGCATATGTAACCGCCAATTCCCACTCCTTATCCGGATACAACTTTACAATTGCCAATGCCTTCTTAAGACTTTCGTAAGCATTATCAAATTCATGCATCTCCTGATATAACAGACTTTCGTTATTATATAAACTTGCAAATCCAAAATCATTTTCAGGAAGCATTCTGTGATACATTGCCTCCACCTTCTGATAGGTATTTAGAGAATCATTAAGTCTGCCTGCCGCTCTTAAACAATTGGCGATATTAAGAAGTGTAGTTGCATGATGGACAGTATCATTCAGACCAATCTGCTCTATGACCTGCAATGCTGCTGCTGCATATTCCATTGCTTTTTCATACTGACATGTTTCACGGCAAAATCCCACTAATTCGTTGAGAATAGAAAGAAGACTTCCTCCATCTCCCTCAGCTTCCGCCTGCTTACACTGTCCTTCAAGATACGGAATGACATTATCTGTATCCGCTCTTCTCATCATATCATCTAACTTATTGAAAACCTGATTCAAATCCATATATAATACTCAAAGCAATCCATGTTACCCGTCTGCTCTGTTTCCTTTCATAATAATTCTCTATTTAGGTGATTGCGAAACTCTTATTTATATTTTCAAGATTGTACATATTATACAGTTCCATCACAGGCACACTTTCGCTGCTTGTCGCACGCAGCGGTACATAATGCACCAAAATACGGTGCATAAGTACCGGCGGCTCCAAAGCACCTGTTTATGGAATCTGTACAATA
>CAJOLO010000187.1 GCA_905235345.1 uncultured Lachnospiraceae bacterium | reverse complement strand
CTTATGTCCGTTCTTCCTCGCCTTCATTATTGCTTCCGCTGCACTTTCGGGTACAACTCCGTTACCGTCAACCAATGTTCCATCAATATCCAAAAAAACGTATTTTGTATTCATCTCTTATCTCCAAACTCTGAAATTACTTATATTGCCCA
Source organism: uncultured Lachnospiraceae bacterium (assembly GCA_905235345.1). GTDB lineage: Bacteria > Bacillota > Clostridia > Lachnospirales > Lachnospiraceae > CAG-590. Next base: position 4,025 of record CAJOLO010000187.1, on the reverse strand, counting down.
TAAGCTGTATCCAATCCTGATCAAGAACAATGGTAACAATAGCGGATGATAACATGCCATAGTCAGAATTAACTTATGCTATAACGCCAACCGTCACATCAGCTGTTGAAATGTCGACAACCTGCGGCTCTCCTCCACCAACTGATATTTCCATCTCAACCCTCTGAGCAGTATATCCCTCAGTTCCTACAGCATCAACTTCCTCCTGTGCCTTCTCGAGTGCCTCATCATGACTGTTTTCCTCCGTAAGCGCTTTCTTATACTTCTCATGTTCTTTCGCCATTGCTCCTGCCTGTTTAGACATCTGATAAAGATCAATATTGTACTCAGCAAGTGCCTTTTCATCCTTTGCAGGAACAATTCCACCTTTTGCTATTCTCCTTGCTATCTCTAACATTTTCGACTCATCCTCTGCAGCTTTTCCCATAGCCTCGCCCTGCTGTTCTGCAACAGCGGCATTAAACTCCATAAAATGAGCCTCTGCAGCTGCTTCATTCGATTTATCAGCGTTCTTCGCAGTTTCCTTGAGTTTTTCCATTGCTTCCTCGGAAAGTGTTAATGTAACACCTCCGTCAACTGCAATACTGCCATTTTCTATTACTCTGTTAACTTCAGAGCCGAATTAGGAAATCTCACACGAATATTTCCATTCTCGCTAATCTGCTTAGTCGTATAATTAACCGCCTTGCGCCCGTCACTTGCCGGAATATTAAATACAGCCATACGCAGTTCCTCCTTCCTATCTGCAATCCCCTTTCAAGGCCCTACTACAATCTATTACATTCTTCTAAAAAGCTACCGAAGAATCAATATCTGCAATATATCCCCCCTAAAAGAACCTCTGCACATCCAATAATCATAACAGAATTACGATCAAAGTAAATAATCGGCTGGCTTCTGTCATAAATATTCGTCCTAATGCTTCATCAACCTTGTCTTCAGATAAATAATGTCTCTTCTACAGCATCTATATCATTTCATACGCCCTTATAACATATTCCTCAAACAGCGGCAAAGTAAACCTTACATAACCATGTTCTTTTCCATTCAGAATTCCACGTTTGACCAGCCTATCTCTATATACACTATACTCATTATCAGATAAATCAAGAATAGTCTTTATATTCTTTGCCTTTCCGTTTTCCGATTTGGCAACACCGTATGCAAGTTTTCTGTCTCCCGAAGACATTTCATCCCAAACTTTCTCATACACATAATCCTCAAGGTATTGACGAAAATCAGGTATAGCCTTTTCATAATTACCATCACATCTCCATGTAAAATATCCCAGCACCTGAAATGCAAATGCATATCCCCTGGTAAGCCTGGCCATATAATCCGAATCTTCTTTACTTAGATCAAAATTCTTTCTATAATTGTCAGAAATACTACCAATATTAAGAGTTCTCATTTCTATCTTCGGTGCTCTATATAAAAATGTAAGGTTATCCTGGTTTTGAAGGTTGTTGATATTTTCATACAATCCCGTCATCAAAAGAAAAACCGGCAAATCCTGCCTTACATATATCTGAAATGCTCCCGCAAATGCCTTCATGTGTTCAGTTACAGTTACTTCATCAATACATATCAGCACTTTTTTCCCATGCTTTTTCAAACTTTCAAGCATCTTGGTCAATGCAAGCTGTATATTGGCAATCGGCACACTCTCTTTAACTTGAAGACCTATTCCAAACACAGACAAATTAATACTAGCATTTTTAAAAATATTAGCAAGTTCATTCTCGCTGGCTAAATACGCAGCAAGGTCATTAAGTAAATTCTGTGATGAATTAAGTTCAACAACTATCCAATCCTTATCCTTTTTCAGTTCTTTAGAAACCTCTGTCATAAATACCGTTTTTCCACAGCCACGAATGCCGGTAATCATATATATCTGTTGCAATGGCGGTTCCTCTTCAAAAGAATTCAACACCTCCATCATCTGTGTTGCTCGGGAAATATTCTGTGGTGGCTCTTTCCCAAAAATCGTGTTATATGGATTCTTTTTTATCACAACATCACCTCAAGTTTTATTAAATTTTATCATTTTTATTATTCTTTACGATTATTTATTATTTTTATTGTTCTTTACGATTTAAAAGTACCATTTTTATATAGTTTAGTCAAGCCAGATTTGTATGCGTTTTTTCCTCCACTAGTGCTGAGGTTTTTAATTAATTCGACTATAACGCAGAAGTTCCGGCACTCACTCCCGTGATCTTACCGTTCTTATCAACGGTAGCGATATTCTTATCAGAGCTTGCATAACGGAATTCGTTTGCATGGGCGTTGGAAAGCTGTTTCTTACCCTTATCCACAAGAACTGTCTTTGCCTTTATCTTGGCTGTATTTCCTGCATCTACGGTATACTCACTCTTGGAAAGTGTTATCTTCTTCTTTGGCAAATGCCGTGATATTCACACTTGTCAGCACCAACACTAACGACAGGATAAATGCCAGTATCCTTTTCATCTTTCTTTTACAAAATCCATCCTTCATATGATTCACACTCCCTTGTATAATTCTTTGGATATGAAAATTTGTTAAAATAATTGTATAATAAAAAGCGCCACTTTTTTCGTGACGCTAGTCAAAACTGCAACTGGCTGTCATGTTAAAGACCCTATAGCTTTGCGTCACAAGATTTCTCTTGCTTTGCCTGAATATATTTTTGGTTACTATCTTCTCTTTCAGAATAATTATATATTATCACAAATATCCAAATACCACAACATATTCACATCTTTTTTCGGCGTATTTAACAAAAATTTCACTTATCTTATATACTTTTGTGTAATACTCTTGGCTAATTGAATGACGCATATTTGCTTTTGGATTTTTAATTATGAATTCGAACTTCCGCTTGAACTGCTACCTGAAGCTTTTTCTTCTCTGTCTTTTATCATATGCTGAAGAGTTATAAGAATAGTTATGACTACTTCTTCATACTCTCTCTTATATATATCAATACAATATTTGTCATGAATTGAAATCATTTTCTGACCGATTACGGCTATAACACTTCCGTCAATATCATATAATTCAAAATTCAGTCCCCAGATATTGCCCCGAAGCTGCCAGCCAAGGCCTTCAATATTGGTTATATCCTTTACTATATGGAAAAGTTCATTTGATAACTCGAATTCAGTTCCGCTATCCATTTTCACAAAATGTCTTTCGTGCAAAGTAAAAAATTTTTTGCTGACATGCGAAACATGTTCTCCCTGTGCATTATATATATCCGTTTTATCATGAATTGTAAAAAACTTGGTTCTTGCAGTATATACCACATTATCCGAAGCATCTGTTATCTGCATACTGTGATGAAGTGTAAATACTTTTGAACTGGAATAAAGCGAATATAACGGAGTTCCGAATCTTTTCTGATTTATGATATTAATTCCTTCTGACGCATTGTGAAATCTGTGATATCTTGAAAATTTACCCATATATTCCTCCATATACTAAGCCTTGATTTCACTGGCTTCCAATCAACCCTGTTGTCAAAATACCATCAAGCATACCATCTAACTTTTTAAGATGATATAATACCTAATATTTCATTTCGATAATAGTGTTTTCTTTCTGCTGAAATACTTAAAGCATCCATGCACTCCTCAATATTCCAGCCCGTAGTCTCCATCAGATTTCGAATGCAATCTTTCATTGCTCTATCATATATAATCTGACTCAAATTACACATTCTATGCACCTCGCAATAGCCTCGCAATTTCCCAACAACTGAAACTTAAATTATGCCCAATGTGGAATATATTTCATATATCTCGGTGCTGTATTCGGATCTACAGGTTTTATCAAGCCAGCTTCGATCGTATCCTTTATAATTCTTGAGCTAACCCCGCCTGAGACAAGTTTTCAGCCCCTGCCTTCGCTTTGCTTAGAGGCGGGGGTCATCTTCGTCTGAGATATAATTACTCTTTCCCGAACAACCAATACTGAGCCATACGATCGCCGACCCCTTCTTTTTCTGAATAGCGAGGGGGTGTAATAAAACTTGGCGTTTC
>CAJOLO010000186.1 GCA_905235345.1 uncultured Lachnospiraceae bacterium | reverse complement strand
AATATCTTTTTCTTTTTCAAGAAAATATTCATATAGCAATCTTTTTTCTTCTTCTTTTATCTTCTGAATAATAATATTTCTGGCATGAGTTGTCGCAATTCTTCCAAAATCCTTTGGAGTTACTGAAACAGAAACGGTATCTCCAATATTATATTGCGGACTTATCATTCGTGCATTCTCTAAGGATATTTCTATTGCATTGTCCTCAACGTTTTCCACCACTGTCTTTGCAGCAAAAACATTCATTTCACCGGTTTCTCGATTCATCTGAACACTGGCATTCTCATTCTTGCCATAATATTTGTTATAAGCATCACAGATTCCTTTTTCGATTGAATCAATAATAACATCCTTTGAAATTCCTTTCTCCTTCTCAAGCTGCTCTAAAGAAAGCATTAACTCTGTCATTTTTTTCATTCCTCCTATTATAGTTCCTCATTATTAATATATTTTGATGCTGTTTTATTTATTGTATCTCTTCTTTCGCTTAAAACACATGTATACTATACATTTTTCAAGAACATCTCTTGCATTTTTGAAAAATGTGCTTAAACACGCCGGTATATTAATCTACCTGTTAATAAAATCTGCCCAAGGTTTATAGCTGATTAATATACATATAATATTAAAATTCAATATATAATCTTGCGAGAGATATATTGCTGCGGGCAATTTCAATTGTGTCACCGTCTTCCGTTATTACTGTTATATTATTAGAATTATATGCTGACAACTCAGCGATGAATTCCTTATACTTATACCCTTCTAACGGTTTAAACAATTTAATTTCTATAAGTTCACCAAGATTTCGTTCAAAATCCTTATCCTTTTTCAGCGGGCGAAGCAACCCCGGTGAACTCACTTCCAAAATATATGCGTCCTTAAATTCCTTGTCATACTTATCTAACTTAGGACTTAGAAGACGACTGACTTCTACACAATCATCAATAGTAATCCCACCTTCTTTATCTGCGTATACTCTCAAATAATAATTCGGTCCCTCCTTTACATACTCTATATCAACCAATTCAAATCCAAACTGATCAATAATAGGAAGTACCAGTTTTTCACAGGTTTCTTCAATCTCTTTCTTTGTCATCTAAAACCACCTTTACCGTTAAAATACGTTATCACCCATCGTATTATGTTCCAAATATCTGTTTATTGCCACCATAGAAAGAGAGTGGACATGTTGCCCACTCTCTTAAAATCAATATGCTACCATATTAAAATACCACTAATCGATAAAAAATGCAAGTGCAAAATACTATTTATTATTGTAATTAACTGATTTACCCGCACCCATAACCACTGCCTCCAATGCAGTAGGAGCAACCAATGCTCGAATCCCTGTACTTTCTTCTACTAATTTATCCATACCATATATCAAGCTTCCACCACCCGTAAGTACAATACCATGTTCGGCAATATCTGCCACAAGTTCAGGCGGAGATATCTCCAAAACATTATGTATTGTGTCAAGAATCTGTGCAGTAACCTCTGCAAATGCCTCAATAGTTTCCTCGGATGAAACAATAATTCTTGCCGGGAAACCTGTAACAAGATCTCGTCCTTTAACCTCCATAGTAACAGGTTCCTCCCGCGGATATACAGATCCAACTGCAATCTTAATCCGTTCAGCTGTTGGTTCACCGATCAACAGATTGTAGGTTCTGCGAATATATTTTATAATAGCATCATTATAATCGTCTCCGGCAAGTTTTAGGGAATTACTTTCAACAATACCTCCTAATGATATCACTGCGACATCACTCGTTCCTCCACCGATATCAACAATCATCGTCCCCCTAGGCATTGCAATATCAATATCTGCACCTATTGCTGCCGCAATAGGTTCTTCCATTATATCAACATGCTTAGCACCTGTGTTATACACTGCATCCTCAACCGCTCTTCTTTCCACTTCCGTAACTCCACTTGGAACACATACACAAATTCGCGGTCTTGAAAACATTTTCTTCTTCTGCATTGCCGTCTCTATGAAGGCTTTAAGCATTCTTTCTGTAACAGTAAAATCCGAGATTACTCCCTGTTTTAACGGTCTTATCACCTCAATATTGTCAGGAGCCTTTCCCATCATCTGTTTAGCTTTATTGCCGATAGCTATAAGTCTCTTTGATTTCTTTTCAAATGCAACAACAGACGGCTGGTTTATAACTATTCCTTTCCCCTTAACATATACAAGAACATTAGCCGTTCCTAAATCTATTCCAATATCCATATCAAACATTCTTCTTTCTCCTCCGTATGATACTTCACATTAACAAATATATGATTCCAATGAAGCAATAACCATATATAATTTTGTCATTATTTTCTCAATTATCAATAATATCAAAAAATACAGAAAAAACAATAGTAAAATTGTTTTTTCTGTATTTCTCTTAACAAAATATACTGCTATTCAAAATCTGCAGCTACAAGTCTGTGATCCTGATCTCCTGAATTCATCTCTCGGTTATGTGCTTTTGAAACTGCGTTATCAACAGATTTCAATACACGGTCAAGATTGCCACTCTCGACCTCCTGCATACGGCGTCTTAAGTTGTTTTCCGCACTTGGATCACATGGATATCCGAGCTTAGCGGCATGATTCTTTGCAATAGCAAATACATCCATATCTGTAATACGGTGTGCCTGTATCAAGTGTTTGAATTGTGCTGATATCACAACATTATCTTTAAAGACCTTAGATAATGTATCAATCTGTCCCGTCATAATTACTACAACATCATTTTCAGGATTACTTACAATACGATATATCTCATCAAGTTTTTCTGTAGTAATAATGCCTGCATTTTCGATTACAAGACAACCGCCCTGTAACTTACTGATTGCATCTGAAATATTAGCTCTGTTAAGTGCTCCGGCTTTAATTTTAGCAATCGTCTTGGTCTTGCATATTCCCATTGCATATAAACTTCTTGCAAAATCTTCAGCTATAGTCGTAGTTCCAAACCCATATTGTCCTAAAACAACTATATTTCTTGGTTCACTCGGGTTTTCACTAATATCTTTTATTGTATTAACAATCTGCTCACTAATTGCTTCAACTGATAAATACTTGCCAAGGTATTGTTCTGCACCAACCGGCAAAGTGTATTCATCCTGAACAGAAGATTCTTTAAATTCCAGTTTTGAAGCCTCTTCTTTACGTTTTGCTTCTTCCTCCGCCTTACGTTTTGCTTCCTCTTCTGCCTTACGTCTCGCTTCTTCCTCCGCCTTACGTCTCGCTTCTTCCTCCGCCTTACGTCTCGCTTCTTCCTCCGCCTTACGTCTCGCTTCTTCCTCTGCCTTACGTCTTGCTTCCTCTTCCGCTTTACGTTTTGCTTCTTCCTCCGCCTTACGTTTTGCTTCTTCCTCCGCCTTACGTCTCGCTTCTTCCTCCGCCTTACGTCTCGCTTCTTCCTCTGCCTTACGTCTTGCTT
>CAJOLO010000185.1 GCA_905235345.1 uncultured Lachnospiraceae bacterium | reverse complement strand
ATAAGGAAAGATATATGAAGTTACCTGAAGAATTTGAAAAAAGAATGAAAGAGATGTTGGGGCCGGATTATGAAAATTATCTGGCTTCTTTTGAGTTACCAAGCTTTCAGGGCTTACGTGTTAATACTATGAAACTGTCGGTTTCTGATTTTCAAAAGCTTTCACCTTTTAGCCTTGAACCCGTTCCATGGTGTCCGAATGGTTTTTATTATGATAGTGTTAACAGGAATGATACAATCACAGGCGAATTAACAGATAGCAATGATTGTTCTGTAATATCTGATATTAATTCAAGTAATATATGCAAGGATATGGTTATCAAGCCTTCCAAGCACCCATATTATTTTGCGGGACTATATTATCTGCAGGAGCCATCTGCGATGACAACAGCCAGCCTTCTTCCGGTTGAGCCGGGAGATAAGGTGCTTGATATATGTGCGGCACCGGGGGGTAAATCCACGGAGCTTGCTGCTAAGCTTAATGGGACAGGACTTCTTGTGTCTAATGATATAAGTAATTCAAGAGCGAAGGCACTGCTTAAAAATCTTGAGCTTTTTGGTGCCGGCAATACACTTATTACAAGTGTTGCACCTAATGAACTTTCTAAGCATTTTCCGGCATTTTTTGATAAGATTCTTATAGATGCGCCCTGTTCAGGGGAGGGAATGTTCCGAAAACAATCTAATATGACGACGGCATGGGAGAACAATGGAGTAGAACTTTTTGTAGGTCTTCAGAGATCTATTCTTAAGGAGGCTGTTACCATGCTAAAACCGGGTGGAAAGCTTATATATTCCACATGTACATTTTCTCCTGAAGAAAATGAACAGTCGATTCGATATCTTCTTTCGCTTGATGATAATCTTTCTCTTGTCGAATTGCCGATATATGACGGATGGGATACCGGACATCCGGAATGGGGGAAAAGAGATTGGAGAGTTTGTGATGATAACCCACAGGAGGTTAGTGAGGTTTCCGGCGAAAGCAATGAGAAAGATATTTCCGAATTGACAAAATGCAGAAGATTATGGCCACACAGAGTTAAGGGAGAGGGACATTTTGTGGCTATGGTTGAGAAGCTTGATAATAAAGCTGATAATGATAATTTATTGAATGATAATAATTTTGTGACGGATTCATATACATTTTCAAGGGAAAAGCTTAGTGCTGAAGCAGAGGAATTTATAAAGGATATTCAATATCCGTTTGATCTTAGAAGAATGGATGTATTAAAGGGCAAAGTATATTATATTCCGGAAGACATGCCCGATGTGAAGGGCTTGAGAATTTTAAGATGTGGTCTGCTTATGGGTGAGATTAAGAAGAACCGCTTCGAACCGAGTCAGGCGCTTGCCATGTTTTTGAAAAAGGATGAGTTCAATAATTCTTTGTCATTGCAATGCAAGGATGATAGGGTTATCAGATACTTAAAGGGTGAGACGATAGAGCTTACTTCAGATGAAAGAGATATCATTTCAGACGGATATGTACTTATATGTGTTGATGATTATCCTCTTGGTTTCGGAAAGAACTCAAAAGGGACGATCAAGAATAAATATCTTCCCGGCTGGAGAATGATGTAGGAGGTATACATATGAGGATTGCAATTGTCACAGGCGCTTCTTCCGGAATGGGAAGAGAGTTCGTCAGACAGCTTGATAACTGTATGAGAACATTAGATGAGATATGGATTATCGGAAGGCGTGAACAAAGGCTTAAAGCTTTAAAAGATAAAATAAATAATATTCCTGTGCGAATTCTTACATTGGATATCACGAAGAAGATGGATGTTGATATATTTGAACATTTACTTTCTGAAGAAAAACCCGAGGTCAGACTTTTCGTACAAGCTGCCGGAGTAGGGTATTCCGGCAGATTCGATGAGAGGACAAGGATTGAAGCAGAGGAAATGATTACTGTCAATGATCTTGCAATCGTGTCTCTAACTCATGTTGTTCTGCCGTATATGAGTGCTCACTCTAATATAATAATGCTTGCGTCAGCATCGGCATTTACTCCGCAGAAGGAATTTGCGGTGTATGCCGCTTCGAAAGCTTTTGTACTCTCATTTGCAAGGGCATTGCATGCTGAATTAAAGGATACCGGAATTATAGTCACCGCTGTATGTCCCGGTCCTGTAGAAACGGAATTCCTTGAAAAATGCAATGGAGGAAACGATGAGAAACGATTAAAGAAGATGGTAAAAGTAAGACCTGAAGTAGTTGTAAGAAAAGCTCTTGTTGATGCAAAATCCGGTAAAGACATCTCCGTGTATGGTGCTCCGATGAAGCTTGTGCATGTGGCTTCTAAGTTGTTGCCAAGCAAACTGTTTCTTAGATATTAAATGTTCTATTTAAAGACATTACGGTTGGTACCTATATACGTAATTGCTAGAAACCATTTTTTTATTGCAAACAAAAATGTTTTTTATTATTATATTCTACATGGAGAACAATCGTGTTCAAGGTATTGGTTAATCTCCCTTTACGGAGGGAGGTGGTGCTGATGATGAATACATATGAAGTTTTAACATTGTTGATTCTGAATGATACATTCATTGTAGCATTGCTTGCCTATTTGGATAATAGGAACAACAGGCGCAAATAAAAAATCAGCCTAATCCTTGACTTTGCCACTCAAGATTAGGCTGATTTCATTAGCTTAATACCGGGAGACAAACCACACCTTGTGGGCGGTTGTTCTCCTTTTATTATATTAAATCATTCTATCCCAAAAGTCAAGTGCCGGTATCTGTTGTTAACAGATTAAAAAGCAGCCAATCCGGTGGAGAATCCTATGGCAGAACGAGGACGGAACGGATGCTTATGTCATGGCGGATAAGGTGCTGGATTGTAAGCCATATAATACAAATGGGGGTACCAAACGTTTTAATTAAGTAAATTAATTAATTTATAAAAAACAAAGTGACAAGTAATATAATAGGCATTATAATATAGATTGTTGCAGATAATATAGGTTAATTAACCCTGCATTATATACAGGATAAAAAAATAATATTTTTGGGAGGAATCATTATGAATGAAGCACTACAGAACTTGTTGACAAGAAGATCATGCAGAGCGTACAAGGAGGAACAGATTAAGCCGGAAGAACTTGATTCAATTCTGGAGGCAGGTCAGTACGCTCCGACAGGAAGAGGAACACAGTCACCGATCATTGTTGTAATTCAGGATGCTGACAAGCTAAATGAGGTGGAAAGACTGAATGCAGCAGTTATGGGTAATCCGGATGCACATCCGTTTTATGGAGCACCGACACTTATAGTTGTATTCGGTGATTCGGAAAGTCCTCTTGGCGATGCTGATGCTAATCTTGTTCTTGGTAATCTGTTAAATGGTGCCAATGCTGTCGGTGTAGATTCATGCTATATCTAAGGGAAGTATTTGACAGTGAAGAAGGAAAAGCACTCAAGAAGGCATGGAATATACCTGATAATTATGTGGGGGTTGCCAATGTGATTCTTGGTTACGGAAAGCCGGAAGGAAAGCAGGAGGCTGCTCCGAGAAAAGCGGATTACGTTCGCAGAGTATAGTAATAACAGTCGTTTTTTTATCTATGTCTAACGAATCTGACTTTTATTAATGTATCGCCACATCGATCGGATATTGTATCGGTGCGGCGATTATTTTATAATTTGTTATAATTAGTGTCAACTTTTTTTTCTTTTTTCATTACTTTTTTTCCTTGCTATTTCCAACGCGATTAATTACAATAAAAATATTGATATTTGGATTTAATGCATATTAAGTGAATTAAATAAAAATGATTTGTCTGATGATGGAGTTGTTATAATGAAAAAGCTTGTTGTAGATTGTAATAGTGAAGGTCAGCGCCTTAATAAATACCTTGGTAAATATCTTGATGCTGCACCCCAGAGTTTTATCTATAAGATGCTGCGCAAGAAAAATATCAAGTATAATGGCGGGAAGGCTGACGGAAGTGAGATACTTTCCGAGGGAGATATTATCGAGATATATCTGGCTGATGATACAATTGCAAAGTTTAAGAATGATAATGAAGTCAGCTATTTAACTAAGGTCAATAACAGTCCCCTTGATAATATAGAAATCATATATGAAGACAGTGATATCATCATACTTAATAAGCCGGCAGGAATGCTT
>CAJOLO010000184.1 GCA_905235345.1 uncultured Lachnospiraceae bacterium | reverse complement strand
TTAATTACTTTTTTCCCCACGACATGTTCTCCTCATTTAGTGATAAACAGAAATCAAGGAGTACAGACATGTACTCCTGATCTAAGTTACTTAATGATTTTTGCTCCTTTTTCCTTTTGATCATTTACACTCATCAGAAAAAGTGGTATACTCTCACTAGTACTTTTTCTTAAGTGCTTGCATAGGACTCTGAGTGTTTGCGTAAATATCCTCAGAGTCCGCTTTTTATGAAATGTTTTGCAAAATCATTTCACACAAGCAAGATATTATCATTTCTCAATTTCCTTTTCAACCGGAATGTTCTGAATGTCGAACTTTTGTTCTAAATGTAGATTTTCGCCTTAAACACAATCCTTAACATCACAGTTTTGGCAATACACGGAATAATTCTACTTTTGTTCATTCACATAAGTTTTCATACGATTTTGAATTATATCTGTTGTTCTGTTTAAGCTTTGTTCCCCTGCAAAATATTTTTCCACTTCTTCACCTACAATATTAGCTGCTACATCATCACTCTCCAGCCGTTTATTTGTTTTTCTTATTAGATTCATTACGACATCCACATCTTCCTGTGATGCCGGTCCAATCTCAATCTTTCGTCCACCTTCATCCGTCCAACTATCTTTTTCCATAGGTTCTATCGCATTTCCATACTCGTCCTCATATGGTTTCTCTGCCATCTGCATCCGGAACTTCCAATCCAAACAATTCTCTCTTGTCGGATAAAAATCTGCATAATTCAAAACAGCACCTGTCTGATATTCTTCACTCATAACATTGCGAAGCACTTCCCATGCCTCTTGTTTTACTTTTGAACTGGCAGAAATTCCATATTGCTCCCCAAATACAAAATAAGAACCATTTTTTCCCTTTTCCGGGAAACCTATATAGGCTATATTCTCTCCAAATTGCTGTCTATATACCTGAATTCCATATACCTGAACTCCCAAATCTGACACCAAAAGCACTTTTCCTTCTTTTTCCTTTTGTGCAACTATCTCTTGCATTTTCTCATAATCTGACTCCTGCCTTATATCCATCCCTTCATTACAAAATTCCAACAGATCCTTAAAGTCCTTATTATCATAATCGCACTTTCCCGTTTTCCAATCCACAAAGTCCATCGTGAAATCCGGTATGATATCGCACAAAATTTCCTGTTTATCCAAAGTTGAAAATGCAATCTCATCCTTTCCTTTTTTCTTCAAAAGCTGTCTCATCTCTTCAAAATTCCAACCATCTCTCCCCTCTGCATCACTTGCTCGACAAGCTACAGATGTAATGAAATAATATGGTGTCACACAATATAAACGATCATTAATTTTCAAGCTTTCCAAAACAGATGGCGTGATATCTTCCATGTTTACCTCAGGATCACTTTCAAAAAATGGTGTCAAATCTTCAAGTATCCCCTTTCTTACCAGACTTTCCATTGGCATTTGTAATGCAGATATAGAAAAAATATCCGGACCCTTTCCGGTCATAATATCTAATGCCAGTTTTTCCTGATCTTCATCATCATAAATTTTTACTACCACTTTACAATCCGTATGTGTCTTATTAAATTGTCTTATTACTTGTCTCATCTGACTCGTCACATTATAGCCGGCCAATGTAATTATCTTCTTACTTTCCTGCTCCGTTGGATCAGATTTCGAATATAACTCTAACACTGATTCGTCCAGATCGTTATTATCAGGATTAGGCACTCTTAAAAATTGACCTTTTTCTTCACCACACATTCCCTTCATATCTTGAAATGTCAATAACGAACATCTTGCATCCAATACCTGCGTCCATTCGTTGTCGTCGTAGATATAGCCATATATTCCCGCTCCATTTTTAATGTAAAACTCATATTCCTGTCCTTCCATCATACAGTATTCATCAACAATCATATCACTGTCTAAAGGCAAAGACTTACCCCATTCTTTATTTTTTAAATCAAGGATACAGATATCTCCACTCGTATCTCCTTCAACTTCACTTTCCTCTATTGCGCAGGCAAGATTTCCTGACTTTGTTTTAATAAAATTGATTAATAATTTGTTTTGGGGTACAACGATTGAATTTGCCGATTGCATTGTCGAATCAAGTACATATATTGTTTTTGCATCAGCTAAAATAATGTTACCAACACCATCTACTACTATATGATTTAGATACTCCTTATCAGAAGAACCCATTAATTCTTTCAGTTCTTTCCTAGCAATCTCATTTCCTTCTTTATCTAATTTCAACACTTCTGTCGGAAAAACTTCTTCTTTTGATGCCATAAGACATAAAAAATTCTTTTCATCATCTACATAAAAACTTTTTATTATTTCATCCTTCTCCAATATAGAAAGCTCTTTTGTATTGCTTCCATCCAAATTTGTAATATATATATGTGTTTCCTCCTGTTGAGCCGAAAGAAGATATAACATATCGTCTCTCCTACAACACTGGATTATTTTCCCCTCTATTCCTTGTACCGATATATCCGCACAATCGAAAGTCTCACCCTCAGCAATATAAGTTGCATCACCATCATTCTGTTCAATGTCAATATTAACTTTTTCTTTCTCTCCACATCCTTGCAATAATGAACAACATACAATTATCAAGCAAAATAATCTATACTTTCCAGAAAAAATTTTCATTTCCTAAATCCACCATTCCATCCAACCTATATTCACATATAGCATCATAGCCATTTTACCCTCCTTATATATTACCAAACTACTTATTACAGTGTGCAGTAATAATTTTTAAATTCAATACCTTTTCCCGTGAACGGTCATATTCCTTCGTGAACGGTCATATTAATTTCAAAATCACTTTTACACGATATATGTTATTACCTATATCGGTTTCATAGCTTCCTTCATAATTCTCTACTATTTCCTTTACATTTCGAATTCCTATACCATGATTTTTCTTATCATTCTTTTGTGTTATTATCTTTCCATTTTTATCTAAGGATAAATTTCCGTCATATGAATTCTCTACTATAATAGAAAGATATTGCTCCCCCTGCTCAACATTGAAGAATACGTCGCCATTTTTCATTTTGCAAACCGCCTCAGTTGCATTTTTAATAAGATTTGCGCAAACTATGCATAAATCTCTTTCCTCTATAGAAATATCATTACCCATATAGCCTGTAACTTCAATATCATAAACGTCCTTAAGGGATTGAAGATAATAATTAAGCACCGTATTAACTATGTCATTACCTACATCATAACTGCTTTTGCTTATATCCATTATTGCGCCTAATATACTGTCAAGATAGTTGTCAAGTTTATCATACTCATGTTTTGTAGAATAATGCTTCATTTCTAACAAATCATTAATAATATCATGCCTGAAATTCCTTGTTTCCTCCTCCTTCTTTAACAATCCCTTAAAATAATTTCTCTGTTGTTCATTTTGTATTTCAACCAATTCCTTTTGAAATCTAAAACTCTGTGTTCGATTATAATAATATATCAAAACAAATAGGAGTATGCATATAAATACACTGCCAAACACAATAAGAAAACGTCCAACCACAATTGCCTTACTATCAGGAATCATATAAATGACTACATATGCAAAAAATGTCATCATTGCCGTTAATATTAACATAATAGCGTCAATTATCCACCATATTTTCCCTGATAACTGAATTGTATTGTTTCCACTTTTTCTGCAGAATATAAAATACAATATCCATATGATAACCAACATAATAACAGGATACATCAGAACATCAACATTACCGGCAAGCACTTTTTTCTCCAATGGCATCTGTAGTGACAGTACCATTATAGAGAGCAGCAGCCATTCAGCAATTATCATTGCTACAAAATCCTGAAACTTTATCTCAAACAACATATATATTATAAAAAATGAAAGAATCTCTGTTTTAGAAATAGGAATAATACTAACTGCACCCCAATTATATCCAAGTACTGCCCCCAAAAACCACATCATTATACATATAGATATACATAAAATGCGTTTTTTGGATTTTTCTCGAAAATCACGGCATAACGCAACATAGAAAAATGAATAATACTCAAAAAACAACATAATATCTGTAATCGCACTGATAAGTCTCTCCATATACATCTACCTTCGCTTCGTATCAAACTGCATAAATGTCTGTAACAGTGGTTTGTACAACCTTCTCGAAACCGCCACCTTATCTCCATTAATCAAAATAACATTATTCTTCTCTATCTTATCAATCTTCCCCATATTAACGATAAATGATTTGTGACATTGAAAAAATAACCTGTTATCCAAAACAGATATCCATGAAGCCAGCGACTTTTCACTGCGATATTCATAATATGATGTATAAACTAATGTTTCCGAACCACCCGCCTCAATGAACAAAACATCCTTCTCGACCAATTCATATTGTATTCCGTTCCTATATACAGTAATAAGATTAGTTCCAATCAATCTCTGCCTTACATCATCAATTGCCCGGAATAATTCTTTTCTATTGATCGGTTTTGAAACAAATCTGAATGCGCTGATTTCAAATGCTTCCTTGAAACGTTCAATCTTAGCCGTGAGCATAATAATCTTATAATCCACACCCATTCTTCTAAGTTCAGATGCCGCTTCTATCCCGTCCATTTCCGGCATCTCAATATCCAGCAGCAGAAAATCCAATCGGTCACTTGCTGACACTAACTGTTCTGCTCCATAATAATGCACTATATTAAAAACTATATTGTTATCTTCTGAGTAATCCGACAACATCTCTTCGACAGTATCGTGAATATGTTGTTCATCGTCACATAATCCGACAACCAAGGTTATTTTTTCATACTGAGATTCCATTATCCGTCCCCTATCTCATCTTCTCAAATTCCCTTGCCTGAACCTCATCATGCACAATACTCTGGAAAGGAAGGAAAACCTTCATATCAAAATGTCTGACCTCCTCGATAAGCAGCTCCACAGCCGTCTCACTGTCAAACGCTTTTCTGTACGGACGATCAGATGTAAGTGCCGCAAACACATCACATACTCTGAGAATGCGTGCGCCAAGCGGTATCTCATCACCCACAAGATTGTCGGGATAACCGGTACCGTCATAATTCTCATGGTGATGCAGTATCATCTCACATATCCTGTCGGAATAACCCTGATCCTTTACCACCTCATAACCAAGATTCGAGTGCATTCGTACATACCTCATCTTCTCAACATTCAAAGTATCATCATCGCCGCCATAAAGATATGTACTGGCTCTCAGTTTTCCAATGTCATGCAGCATCCCTGCCACCTCTATATCATGACAAAAATCATTATCCAGCTTTAATTCTCTTGCCAGCAAACCGGCAAGTCTTGAAACCTCAATACCATGTGCGATCTCTGTCTCAAGATCCTCCGTCAGATATGCTGACATCTCATCCGTTTCAATATTATCCACACCCAAATCGATCATATTCTCTCCTCCATCATTTGTGAGAAATCCGGAAACTTTATTTCAGCTTATGCTTATGCCTTTGCCCTAGTATAGCATTTTCTGATTAACCAGATTAATAACCTGCCTGCCTTCTCGAATAGCACAGGTCAAAAAGCCTCGAACATTCTCTGCTTTCGCTCTATCATCTCATCAACCCTGTCTATGTACTGATCCACATTCTTCACATTCTCCACACGCTCAATCCGTCCTTCCTTACGGAATATGAACTTGGAAGACGCACCTGCCCCCATGGCAATTATATCAAGCTTCTCCTCCATGATTAGCACATTATAGAGACATTCCTTACCCACTGCTGCATATCCGATATTCTCAAGCTTTCCCGGAATGTTTTTCTGCCGATACAGATAATACGGCTCCAGATCAAGTCTCCTTGCACACTCATCTACCGCCATCAGCATCTCATTAGTACTTCCCTTAATGAGAGAATGATACTTCTCCATCTCAATATTAAGATTAGCCGCTCTCTTGATCGCCAGTGAATGAACTGTAAGACTATCAGGCTTAAGCTTTTCAATCTCTGAAAGCGTATGGATTACATCAGAAAGCTCCTCGCCCGGAAGTCCGACTATCATATCCATATTGATATTGGTAAAACCCGCTTTCCTTGCAAGCTTAAATGCTTCTTTTGTCTGCTCTACGGTATGTGCCCTGCCGATGAGCTTAAGCGTCTCATCCGACAGGATTGATGCTTATTCTCTCCACACCGAGCTCTCTTAATACATTCAGTTTATCCTCCGTAATGCTGTCAGGTCTTCCGCACTCCACACAGAACTCCCGCACATACCGCATATCGAATGCATTCTTAAGATGCTCTATCAAAGCCCGTAACTGCTCTGCAGACAATGCGCTGGGCGTTCCACCGCCCACATATATAGCCACAAGTCGTTTATCCCTATATACCTTATTCTTCGCAACCGCATCCATTTCACGAAACAAAGCATCAAGATAATCCCCTACAGTATATCCGTCTTTACCCGCATTCCGCTTCTTATCTCCTCCGGAAGAATCCTCATTCTTCTTATCCATATATGCGGCAATTGGATAGGATGTGAATGAACAATACAGGCATCTTGTAGGACAAAATGGTACTCCAACATATATACAGTACTCATTATCATAATCGAAATCCGCAAAAAGCTCCTGCTCCTTCTTTGCAACCTCTATGCATATATCCGCTTTCTGTTCCGTTGCAAGATACACATCGGTATAAAGCTTCTTAATCTCGTCCTCAGTCTTTCCATGTTCAAGGCATTCCGTTGCTATCTTCGTCGGTCTTACCCCCGTAAGACTTCCCCACGGAAGCTTCTTTCCGGTATATTCCGACAACATCTCATAAAGCTTACCCTTTATTGGATTCCTTGCAAGCAACTTGTTCATGAAATCTATCACTACAGTCCTGCCCGCCTCATAACCATCCTCATCCGAGAGAGTAAATGTCACATATCCGCCCTTTTGCATCACCGGAACTTCCACGTCAGTATCGTATGTAAATTCAGCCTGAAGCGTAAGTCTCGTACCCTCTTCTTTTTCCACAACCTTCTCGTTATCAAAGAAAGCCTGCAGCATAACTCTTATATCATTGTTATATAAATCTATGTTCTGATCTAAATATATCATCTAACCCCACCGGACTTCATTCGCCCGGGCACGAATAATTGTTCTTCTTCTCCCAGCCTATAGTAGTCGATCCCATATGTCCGGGAAATACCTTGGTATCCTCCGGCAATACATAAAGCTTCTCACGAATAGAATGCAACAGCTTTGATGCACTTCCGGTTGGAAAATCAGTCCTTCCCACACTCTCATTAAACAGTGTATCTCCTACAATGACCGACTTCATCTCCGGAATATAGAAACACATTCCTCCTGCGGTATGTCCGGGTGTCTGAATACATGTAATATCCACTCCGGCAAACTTTACCTTCTGTCCATCCTCTAACAGCTCATCTGCATGAAGAGTTATCGCCGGACCATAGTAAGCTGTAAGATTAACTGAAGGATCTCCAAGTACCTTATCATTCTCTTCTTTAGATGCATATACCGGAACTCCTAACTTCTCCTTCAGATCAGGTACCGC
>CAJOLO010000183.1 GCA_905235345.1 uncultured Lachnospiraceae bacterium | reverse complement strand
CTGTTCTCTGGCATTCCTTAAAATATCCTGTTTTCTCTGCTCGATATGTGCATTCTTTGAGGCAAGTCTCTCCTTGAGCTTTTCTATCTCAGCTCTGCTCGCCTCTATCTCTTCCTGCTCTGCCAGTATAGTCTGTTTTGATTTTTCCAGATCCGCCAGCAATGTTTCCATGTCAACAGTACTGCTATCAATCTGAGACCGGGCCGCATCTATTACCGCATCATCCATTCCCAGCTTCTTGGCAATAGCAAAAGCATTGGACTTTCCGGGAATTCCTATGAGTAAATGATATGTCGGTGAAAGTGTCTCCACATCAAACTCACAACAGGCATTCTCAATTCCTTCGGTTGTCATCGCAAAAGTCTTTAACTCGCTGTAATGAGTAGTTGCCATACATCTGATATCCTTATTATGAAGATCATTCAATATAGATATGGCAAGTGCAGAACCCTCCACCGGATCTGTACCGCCTCCAAGCTCATCAAAAAGCACTAACGTCTTATCCGTTGCATGCTTCATTATATATACAATATTAGTCATATGTGATGAAAATGTCGAAAGGCTCTGTTCTATACTCTGCTCATCACCTATATCCGCAAACACATCCTCAAATACAGAAAGTTTTGAACCCTGAAATGCCGGAATATGCAATCCTGATTGTCCCATCAGTGTAAATATTCCAAGGGTCTTTAAAGATACCGTCTTACCACCCGTATTCGGACCGGTAATAATAAGCATGGTAAAATCCTCTCCAAGCCTTATATCCACCGGCACCACCTTATGTTTTTCAAGTAGTGGATGCCTTCCCTGCTTTATATTAACAATGCCCTGCTCATTAAATTCCGGCTTACTGCCATCATATGCTTTTGCAAATGAGGCCTTTGCAAAAATAAAATCCAGTTTTGTAAGCAACTCATAATCAGTCGCAAGAGAATCCTTCGACACTGCCACCTGTTCAGAAAGAGATGTCAGAATTTTCTCAATCTCAATAGCCTCATTAATCTCCAATTCCTTAAGCTCATTGTTTAAATTAACAACCGCCATAGGTTCTATAAAAAATGTTGATCCCGTTCCCGACTGATCATGTACCATTCCGGGAAACTGTCCTTTGTACTCGGATTTCACTGGAATGCAGTATCTTCCGTTCCTCATTGTGACAATCGAATCCTGAAGCATGGACTGGTTGTCCTGCTTAGACACGATCTGACTAAGTACATCATGTACCTTATTATTGACCTGCTTCATCTCACGTCTTATGTCTTTAAGAGCTGCCGATGCATCATCGGCAATCTCATCCTCCGAAAGTATGCACCTGTTGATCTCTCTTGCCAGATGTTCAAGCGGCATAAGACTGTCAAAATATCCTGTCAGAGAATCCTGTCTTCCGGTAAGTCCCTCTTCGTCCTTACTCTCAGCTTTCTCCCCATACTGTCTGGCATGTTCAGCCACTTTGAGAAGCTTTGCCACATCCAACAATTCGTTAATCGATAAAGAAGCGCCTACCTCTGCACGCTTTAATGCTTCATTTATCGGATACACACCCGAAAAAGACACACTTCCCTGCTGATATACTCTGGCAAGTGCATCTGCCGTTTCTTCCTGCTCCTTCTCAATCGTCACAATATCCGTAGATGGTTTTAAACGTTCACACATCCTCTTTCCTGACGGTGTTGTGGCGAAGGATGTAAGCTGTTCTATAATCTTATAATATTCCAAAACACGTAATGTTCGTTTATTCATATCGCTCCTTCTCCATTCAAGTCTCGTTCCGCATCTCGCAGTATATGCGAGATGCCACCTGAACAGTTACATTACTTTATCTTTCTTCTACCCCGGCAGACTGTCCGAAAGCAGCAAACCGCTCATATATAATTTATCTACCACTCATATCTGTGCAGCTGTCCTTCCAGCTCCAGATTCATAAAATCATTCTGGCGAAGTGCCTCATACAGTACGATTGCCACCGAATTGGATAAGTTAAGTGAACGAATATCCTGCAACATCGGAATCCTTATACATGTTTCCCTGTTATCCAGAAGTATCTCCTCCGGTATTCCCGCACTCTCCTTACCGAACATTATATAACAATCATCCTCATAATGCACGTCCGTATACGTCTGCTTTGATTTTGTGGTTGCCATATATATCTTTGCACCCGGATTCTTTGAAAGAAAATCCTCATAACTAACATATCTGGTGACGTCCAACTTATCCCAATAATCCATTCCGGCACGTTTCACCATCTTATCATTAAGAATAAAACCCAATGGCTCTATCAGATGAAGTCTTGCACCCGTCGCAACGCAGGTTCTTCCTATATTACCCGTATTGGCCGGCATTTCCGGCTCGTGCAGTACAATATTAATCATTTCCAAACCCTCTTCCTGTTAAGTTCACTTACACTTTTATCTCCATTAATGACACCCGGTCACACCGACTAAACTACGCTATACCTTTGCCGGACCTCTTGAAAAGGCTTAACGCTCACACCGGCACCTTCTGCCCGTAGAACACTTCACACAGCATATCACCTTTAGGTGCCACCAGATACCTTTCCTCATCGCCTATTGTTACCACTCGTTTCTTTCCGGTCATAGTCTGCCCCAGAATCACCGCATTAATTCCTGCTTCCGCCATCCTGCAGACAACAGATTCTCCATCATCTGTAATAAGCAGCATACTTCCCTGTCCGTTCATCATATACGGGTTAATACTGAAATATTCACAAACCTCAATGATCTCCTGTTTCACAGGTATCATATTAACAGGTATCTCTGCTCCCACATTACAGGCAGAAAGTATCTGCCACAGTGCTCCAAACACGCCCCCGCCTGATACATCATGTGCAGCATATAAATTAATCTGTCCGTCCTCAATAATTCTATTGATCACGGTACCTTCAGGCAACAATGAAGTATATTCCATATATCCTTCTGCAATGTCAATATAACTGTCCGAATATCTGGTTCTTAGCTCATCTCTTCGCTCACCGGCAAGAATCGCTCCTCCGTAAAGACCTGTCCACTTTGTCATAACTATATCAAGACCTGCCTTTACATCCTTATGTCTGTTCTCCCACAGTTTTCTTCCATAAGCCGTAATTGTCACTGTAGGTTTATTGACCGTTGGCACAAGCTCAGTATGTCCTGCAATGATATCTATCTTATCCTGTTCAGCCTGTCTTGTCAGATTATCCATTATTCTTCTAAGCTCAGGCTCCTCACTGTGCTCGGGAAGTAAAAGCCCTATAGAAATAGCATAAGGCTCCCCACCTGCCGCTATTATATTATTAATCGCATTATTATATGCATACATCTCATGGCCTTTATAATAAAAGGCAGTGGTGGCCATAGCTGTTACCATATCGCCAAACACTGCCCCATCATGTCCAATCGCTGTCCGAAAGGAAACATCCTTATTAGTGTTGATAACTGACCGTTTAAATGTATGCTCAGGAAGTTTACCTGTTCTCATACATTATCACCCTGTCCTATTCAGGCTTTATGCCTTATATCCATCCTTAATATTATCTGTGAAATCGAGTTACACCAACCATATTACCGCTTCCCTCAGGAACTGCCGGTTCAGCCGCCGGTATCTCCGCAGGTGCTTCTGTCGGTGCTTCTGTAGGCGCTTCCGTAGGTGCTTCTGTCGGTGCCTCTGTCGGTGCTTCCGTCACCTCATCCTCAGACTTTTTCTTCTTTTTCTTGCTGCCTGAATCCTCATCTTCGTCTTCCTCATCCTCGTCTTCGTCATCTTCCTTTTCCTTTGTTCCGACGCGGATCTTAGCCTTGGACGGGTTATATTTACTTCTTCCCCACGGGATCAGATCACACTCTGTCTCTTCGCCATTCACCGATACATGCTTATATACCTCAACATAATATCCTGTATGACCCTCTGCCTCTGTAACAGTCTTACCCTCTTCTAAGGTATCATCTTTAATCTCCTCAGGATCTCCCGGTTCATAAGTCTCCACAGTCTTT